>JBCCAA010000101.1:0-5988 GCA_039815055.1 Pseudomonadota bacterium
ATCGACCTGTTCGAATTCGACCGCGGCGCCATCACCGGCTGCCGCGCGGATGTCGTATAGCGGCATGGCGACCCTGTCGTCTTCCTGGTCGATGGTTTTCTGTAGGGCGTAATCCAGGCGTTCGTCGATACGGTCCAGACGCGTTACGATGGTGTGTTCCGTTGTGGCATTTATCGCTTCTAAAGCCGATCGCTCAACAGATGCGGTGCTGGCATTTTCCGGCAGGTTCAGGGCATCCCGCAAACGGTCGAAAACAGGATCCTCGCCCGCTGTAATCCCGTCCATGGGCCTCTTCGGCCCGAGATATAGTTCGAGATCCAGAACTTCGGCGAGCTTTGCGACGGCGTCGATATTGTAGCGCTTTCGGCCCGATGATTGGGCGCGCATATTCTTAATCAAAGATGGATTCCCAACAGCCAACCGAGAGGCTGCTGTGTCGCTCAATCCCGTGCGGCGAAGAGCGTCATCGAGAATCGCAAGAACGTCCATTCGTTAACGCTAGCCTTTTATGGCTAATCTGGCAATCTAGCCATAAATCGCTTGACTTGGCTGGCCACTTATGGCTAGCTGGCGCCATGCAAACGAACCAACACGAGGTGCATCAGATCCGCGGCTTCCTCAGCACCGACATGACCGGTGCCTTCAAAGAGGTGCAGGCCATCGCCAAAGGCACCCGCTGCAAGCAGCCGTTCTTCTCGGTGAGCCTCAACCCACCTGCCGACGCATCCGTTGGCATCGAGGCCTTCGAAGCCGCCATCGACGAGATCGAGGCGGCGAACAATCTCACCGACCAGCCGCGCGTGATCGTCTTCTATGAGAAGGACGGGCGGCGTCATGCCCATGCGGTCTGGTCCCGGATTGATGCGGACACCATGACGGCCCGCAATCTCCCCCATTTCAAGAACAAGCTCCAAGCGATCTCTCGTGATCTCTTCTTCACCCATCAATGGAAGATGCCGAAAGGCTTGCTCGACCGCAGCCAGACCAATCCCACCAATGTCCACGCTTGCCGAATGGCAAGCCGCCAAGCGCCGGGGCCGCAACGCCATCGATCAAAAGAAGCTCATCCAACAATGCTGGGCCGCGAGCGATGATCGGGCGAGCTTCGCCGCAGCGCTCGAAGAACGCGGGTATCTCCTCGCGCAAGGCACCCGCCGCAGCCATGTGATTGTCGCCCATGATGGGGAGGTGCTTGCGGTGGCCCGGGCGACTGCACAGAAGGCAAAACAGGTGCGGGCCCGCCTCGGTGAGCCCGGCGACCTTCCGACAGTTGAAGAGGCGCTAGCATCGCATCAGAGCGATCTCCACCGCCAGTTCGGCCGATTGGCCCGGGAGGCCCGCAAAGGTCTTAATGCGGATCAAGCTCGTCTCAACGCCCGGCGCGGCAAAGTGATTGCGCGGCATCGGGCGGAACGCGAGATGATCGACCGCGGGCAAGCAGCCCGATGGCGGAAGGAAGCCGCAGAGCGGTCCGCGCGGCTGGCCAAAGGTGTCTTCTGTCATCGGGCTGATTCATGCAACCGAGTTTTCAGCGCTCAAACGCCTTCTGCCAGAAGGTAATTTGATAGTCGGTTAAGTCTTCAGCGTCCTCAGGAATATAGAACTCAACGGTACAAGGACGATCTGGAAACTGCCAAAAGAGCTTTGCTTCGTAGATTTCCTTCAGCATGTTCCCAAGCAAAATTAGCTTGTCTGCGGAAATGTCTTCACACCCAAGATGCTGAATATCTTCAATATGTAAGTGGTTAATCACTGCCTCGACCGATTGCGGCGTTGAACCAGCTTGAGCTTCAAAGCCTCTGATCTTCTCAGCTGTGGCTCCCTTCATGAGGATATACTTTCCAACCGCTTCGAACTTTGGCCAGAACAACGATGCATACCCGACCGCCAGCCGGAAATTACCTTCACATCCCACCCATGACTCAAGATCGACGCCCCTACCGTTGTTCCAAGCACCGAGTTCAGCAGCCATGCTTTCGGGAATATCCGACATAATCACCTCAAGAATAATGTTCGCTCAGGTTCACCCCAAAGATGGCACGCCATTTCCGGTCCCCCGCCGCAGAAAGATGCCTAAGCCAGTCAAGAACCCGCATCAAGGGCAAACCGCCGTTGGCGGTGCTGCGCACCCTTGACGCGGAACCTTGCCCGTCTTCGGTCGGCATCAGCGACGGTGGCTCCGCGAAGATGGCTTTCTTTCCAACCCGTTCCGCCAATAGGGTAGCGTCAGGGAAATCTCAGAGGCATAGGACCCGCTTCTGTCCGGGATGCAGGCTTGCCGCTCCCAAAAATGCGATCCGTCATGGGCAAGGAAGAGACCTGTCTCCGAAACGGCACCCCCGGTCAGAGACCAGATTGCCAAACCACCTATTCCGGCCTTCTTCCTCGCCGCGTCCCAACCTCTGGGACGATCCCCGTTCAGGGATTGGGTATCGTCGCTATCCCGCGATCATGCCGGACGCGCCTGATATTCTGTGCCGTCCACCCACATCCGGTGCAGGATCACCGAGAGCTTCCGTGCCAGGGCAACCTTGGCCCGTTTCGGTCCCCGCCGGGCCGCCAGGCGCATCGCCCAGGAGCGGAGAGGGAACCAGCTTTTGCAGTTCACCATGATCACATTCGCCGCTTCATAGAGCGCCGTGCGCAACATCGGATCACCGCATTTGGTGATGGTGCCTGCGCGGTCCATCTCGCCGGACTGATATCGTCGTGGTGTTAGCCCCGCCGCAGCACCCACCTGGCGCGAGGATCGGAACCGCTCTGGGTTGTCAATTGTTGCCGTGTAGGTCAGCGAGACAATCGGGCCAATGCCGGGCACTGACATAAGGCGGCGGCAGACGGGATCGTTGTGGGCTGTTTCCTTCACCCGCTCAGTCAATGCAATGTATCCTTGATACAGGCTTTCACGCACCGTGAGCATCGGTTCAATGACGTTGGTCAGGGCGGCGTGACCGTCGATCAACTCTCGGATCGCGGCATCCCAACGACCCCGCAGATATCGCGGCGGGCGCAGGCCAAAACATCGCAACAGGCCACGAATGCTGTTATCGATGTCGATGAGGCGGTTCTGGAGGCTTTGCCGAGCAGAAAGCAGCAATCGCCGTTCCCGCGCTGTCTCGCTCTTCACATGCACGGGCCGGAACCAACCGAGCCTTAGCAGTTTGGCGATGCCACGCGCATCGTTCCGATCTGTTTTGACCATCGAGGCTGACAGCGCCGCATTCACCTGCCGGGTTTCCATCTGAGTGATCTCAAACCCCTGATCCAGCAATCCCTTCGTGATCCATTCCGACATTGGTCCAGCTTCAAGGCCGACTAGCACCAGCCGATCACGGTACGGCGTAAGCGCTATCCCCAATTCCCCAGCATTGCTGGGCACACTGAATTCCGCGACGACCTCACCGTCCGTGTCCATCACACACACAGCCGTCGTCGCCATCGAAACATCCAAGCTTGCATACAATTCCATTGTGGTCATCCCTGTTCATTGCTCGAAGCCGCAGCTTGCGCTGCGTGTCAGGCTGGGCGCAAATCAGCCCGATGACCGCATCTCCGGTCTCTGGCAGAGGATCACCGGCAATCGCGGCAAGATCATCCGGCGCAATGAGGCCGACGCCCATGCGGCCCTCCTCCGAGACCGCGAGCAGCGTCAGCGCTTGATTGATGCCCAGCTTGCAGAGCGGCAGACGATCGAACAGACCCGCACCCGACTGAGACAAGAGGCCATTGGCCTTATCCAGGGTCTCCGCACAGACCGCGATCGTCTGGTGGAGAAGCTGAAAGCCCCCCGCCAGATCCCACAACGGCGATCGAGACCCCAACACCAACAGCCACAACACGATCCGCATCCCGGCTTCGACCTGGATCCGTGACACTCACCCACTCCCCCCCAGCTTGCGCACCAGGGCATGCAGGCGCATACTTCTGTCCGCGCGATGGATAAAGACGACCTCCCCAGACTGAGATTTGAGATCTTCCACCTGAATGTGGACCAGGCCTCTGCCGAGATGGATGCTCTGGTCCACCAGCAGCTCGACGACGCAATCAGCGTGCCGGCCCTGATCTGCGCCTTGATCCAGGTGGTCCGCCGGGTGGAGCGCGATCACCCGGAGAGCCTCGATCCCGGATATCGGAGGATGTGTCTGCAAGATATTCTGGATGGCGGAGACGGCATCGTCCCGCCAAAAGCCGCGAGACTACCATGATGCGCCCTGGATCCGCCCGCGCCCACACAAGACTTGGCGAACCCTTCTCTGCACCGGATCCAATCCGCAGCATTCGAAAGGGCAAGTCCATCATGTTCAAGTTCTCCCAACTCCCAACTCCCAACAGCACTCCTTGTCGGAGGAGCGCTTGTGCTCTCCCCACCGGCAGCCCAAGTCGCAGGGGTCAAGCCCCCAATCTCGGCGGCGTCGATCTGCGCTGGCGCCCGCGGGATCGGAGCGTTCTCCCAGACCTTCCCTCGATGGGGCAGACACGATGTCTGGCTGATCGCCGAAGCGGTGCGCGCCGAGGTGAACAAGGCACGCTGCGCCGCCGGGCTGTCCCGCCTTGCCCCGGATCAAACGCTGATCCGGGCCGCCGAGGTCCACACATCGGACATGATCGCCCGCGCCTTCTTTGACCATCTCTCGCCAGTGCCCGGTCGCAGAACGCCGAGCGACAGGATTGCCGCGGCAGGGGGCCAGTCCCGCCTCACTGCGGAGAACCTCGCGCAGGCATGGTACCTGAACTATGAGTCCGGTCGATCCTTCTACACTCATGACGCAGACGCCTGCCGCTTCACCTATACCGATGGCACAACGATCCAGCGCCATACCTATGCCACACTTGCCAAAGACCTAGTCGCGGCTTCGATGGGCAGCCCCGGCCATCGAGAGAACATCCTGCGCTCCGATGTGTCGCTCCATGGGTTGGCCGTCGGACCGACCGGCGACGCGGCGCTGTGTGGCGGGCTCTATGCGACGCAGCTGTTTGCCGGTTAAGCGCCGTCCGTTTCAGCCGTCTGAGAAGGAGAACAGGGACGGAGTTGAAGCGCATTCATCGTAGTCTGTGGGCGAGCGACGTTTCCTGTGGATAGAAGGTGCCGCACGCTTCTGATTGCGGAGCAGGTGTGTCAGCCTCAGCCAATGAGCGATGATGACAACACGAAAACCGACATGATTGCGGCCTCGGGCCTGGTCAGCGCGGCGGTTTTGGCCGCGCTGGTCGGAAAACTCCGCAGCCTGGATGTCCTCTCCGACAGGGACATGCGCGATGTCTATGAGGACGCGCTTCTTTTGATCGAAGAGCAGCAAGCGGCTGAGTTACCAGGTCCGGTGGATGCCATCTACGAAACGGCACGGCAGATCATCGAAGAGCAATTGCGAAATGTGAGACCCCAAGATTGATCATCGATGCTGCGTCACAGTCCGATGGTGAGTGAACCGCTCCGGGTTTGCCGGAGGCTCCAACTCCTGAGTAGGATGGAGCATCATGAGCAAGACGACGAACAAGTATTCCCCGGAAGTGCGCGAGCGTGCCGTTCGCATGGTTATGGACAACGCCGGGCAGCATGAGAGCCGCTGGTCGGCGATCTTGTCGATTTCCTCGAAGATCGGTTGCGCGCCTCAGACCCTGAACGAGTGGGTGAAAAAGGCCGAGGTCGATTGCGGTGATCGCGCCGGTGTCACGTCCGAGATGGCCGAGAAGATGAAGGCGCTTGAGCGGGAGAACCGTGAACTGAAGCAGGCCAACGAGATCCTGCGGAAGGCATCGGCATATTTTGCCCAGGCGGAGCTCGACCGCCGGTCCAGGACATGATCGCCTTCATCGAAGAACATCGTGACGCCATCGGGGTCGAGCCGATCTGCAAGCACCTGCCGATCGCCCCATCCACGTTCTACGATCACGTGGCCAAGAGGGCGAATGCCGATCTGCTGTCGGATCGGGCGAAGCGGGATATGACCTTGAAGCCCGAGATCGAACGCGTCTGGAAGCAGAACTACG
>JBCCAA010000132.1:0-3776 GCA_039815055.1 Pseudomonadota bacterium
TGTTCAAGTTTGTGGAGGCGACGCTGGAGGGCCGCGCCATCGACGTCTACAACCACGGCGAGATGTATCGCGATTTCACCTATATCGACGATTTGGTGCGCGGTATCCGGTTGCTGATGGATGCCGTGCCGGTGCGGCCGGACAGTGAGGATGACATTGAAGAGGGCGATAGCCTGTCGCCCGTTGCGCCCTATCGCATCGTGAATATCGGCAATTCCACGTCAGTGCGGTTGACGGATTTCGTGGATGCGATTGAAGAGGCGTTGGGCGTGCCTGTGACGCGCAACATGATGGACATGCAAAAGGGCGATGTGCCCGCCACATGGGCGGACGCGGAGTTGCTTAAGCGCCTGACGGGGTACAAGCCTGCGACGGATGTCCGGGATGGTATTCGCGCCTTCGTGGATTGGTATAAAGACTACTACAATTGTTAGTGCGCCTGAGCGTTTGATCTGGCGCGGAATCAAGGGCGCGGCCCGCCGCGCCTTCGCCTGGCCCCCTCCAAGGCCTGGCGAAATGGCAATTGCAGGCTGTCGCTTGGATGTCGTCCGGGAACCCATCGATAAAGTGCTGCTGTTCAGAAGTCAGGATCGCCAGACCGGGGCCTGACGAAGGCGCTCTGTTGCGCGCGTTCTGAGGCAATTGCGCCGCACAGCCCGGAATTCCGGCACGACCGCTGATAAAAATGCTGCATGCGCATCTTTCGTCCGTAACGTGACTTGTAACTGGGCTGCGCGAACAATATCGTGACCCCCGATAAGGACGCCTGGGGGTGTACTTACCTTTTATTGGCGTTTTTTACGGGCGACTCATGCGGCAGAGCAGGGCGACCGGAAGGTTATGGAAGAGGATTATTTCCGTGTTCAAGTTTCAGAGCATGTTGAAGATGATGGGTGTTGGCGCGGCACTGGGCTTGACCGCGATGGGCGCACCGGCCGATGCGGCAGACCTCAACGATCCGGTGATCGCGCAGCAATATGAAGAATTCAAGCTGAACAAGACCCGTGCGATGCGGGATTTTCAGCCGTTCCGCAAGGCCAGCTCTGCCACCTCGTCAGAGGGCAAGGAGATCACGCTGACCACGCTGAACCCGCGGTTCAACAAGTGGTTCCTGCTGGATCTGACCCGCACGCAACGCACCACCACGACCGATACTTTCCACATTGAGCTGACCAATCCCGAAGACACGTATCTGACGCTGTCGGGCGGTGACAATCCGGAGCTTGTGTTCGACAACAATGGCGCCATGACCCGCTGCGCCCCGTGGACGGGTCGCGTGTCCGAATTGGACAAGGCGAAATCTTCGGGCCTGCCTTACGCGCCGATCTGCGATGACAATGCATTTGTGCGCAATGTCGTGCGCGGCAACCGGTCCAGCCGGGAAGCCGTGGCGGAGTTTCTGCGCGACAACGTGGTCTTCGGCGAAAGCATCGTGACGCTGATCAAGGGGTCCTTCTACGAGGACGCCTATATGAGTTCCGGCGAAGTGATTGACGGCGGCGACGCTGGTGAGATTGCGGCCGCCTTGGGCAAGGCACGTCTGTCCAGCCATCCGGTCTTCCGCGCCTATTTCGGGTTCGAACTTGAGGGCGCCGATGGCGGCATGGAGGCGGGCAGCTGGTACGCCGTGAAAGACGCGCCGGGGATTTACGCCAGCGCGATGCAGCCGGGTATGATTGACCGGGGCGTGTTTTCCGAAGGGCGCACCAATGGCCTCGACGGGGTGGAAAGCCGCGCGGATGTCTATCTGGTGGCCTTTGACATGACGAATTTTGAGCTGGGCTATGAGGTGGGCACGGACCACCCGCGTCTGGAATGGTCGCCGCGCCCGAAACTGAACCGTGCGGGTCTGCCGGGGCCGGATGGGTTCAACACGTCTGGTGCGATTGTGCGGACGGGGATGCTGAGCCCCGCGCTGACAGAGCGCGTGGCCGCGACCTTTGCCGCCGGGTTCAAGCGCAGCCACGGGGCGTGGCGTGCGGGCGACAAATCCATCACCAATCAGGGCCACCACTATGGGTTCGTGTCCAACGGTGTTGTCTTCAGCCGCCTGCATCCGGGGCTGTCCACGATTTACGTGCTGGATGACGGCACCATCGGGATGCGCACCTGGACGGAAGCCGATGAAGAGCTGCTGCCTTCCATCAAGTTTGCCCGCCAGAACGGTGTGCCTGTGATCGAAAACGGCCTGCCGGGCGATCAGGTGATCAGCTGGCTGGGCGGTAACTGGTCCGGATCGGCCGAGGCGGATCTGCGCACGCTCCGCGGCGGGGCTTGCATGCGCAACGTGGATGGGCGTCAGTTCCTGATCTACGCCTATTTCTCCACCGCGACGCCGTCGGGGATGGCGCGAACGTTTCAGGCCTATCAGTGCGATTACGCCATGCTTCTGGACATGAACAGCCAGGATCACACCTACATGGCGCTTTACACCGAAGTGGATGGCACGCCGATCCCGGAACATCTGGTGAGCGGTATGGCGGCCATCGATCAGACGGCCAGCAACGGGCAGCCCATTCCGCGCTTTGTGGGCTTCTCGGACAATCGGGATTTCATGTATCTGCTCAGAAAATAAACGGGGAGAGAGGGCAAATGCGATTTTTGACGAAAGTCTTTGCCGTGGCGGTTGCCGCGACGTTGTCGACGGGTGTTGAGGCCCAGACGCTTAAAGAAAACAACGAAAAGATGTTCCGCGAGATGCAGCAGGCACGGGGCCTGAGCAATGGCGAGATGAACAAGATCCGCCAGATTTTCGCAGGCTCCAGCGTGATTGGTCAGGGCAATCCGGCCGTGACGCGCCGTCCGCTGACGCGGGAACAGCTGACCGCGAAGCTGGGCCAGGACCCCAAGAATTTCTACCGCAATTCCCAGTTCGAGCGCATCTGCGGGGAAAAGTGGATGGCGCCGCTTTATGATCCGGCCACGCAATCGCCCTCTGACGCGAAGGTCTGCGCCGACATGTTCGAATACCCCAACGTGCCGGGCATGTATCCGGTGACATGGGTGAAGGCCTCCGAGGCTGCGCAGCTGTGCTGGGCAGAAGGCAAGCGCATGGGGGATGCTCATGAATGGGAAGGGGCGTCCCACGGCGCATTGACCGAGCCTGACTACTTCTTCGGCATGTCCGTTCAAGCGGCGCGCGCCGCGCATAATGCGAAGTACCAGTCGTCGGCGCGCTATTCGATCGGGCCGCAGTGGCGGTCGGGTGTGTGTGCGACCGGATCGGTCAAGAACGCCAGTTGCAATGGTGGTAGCTTCACCGGTTGCGGGTCGAACACTTACCCTGCTGGTAGCTTCCCCAACTGCAAAAGCCCGCTGGGTGTCTACGATCTGGATGGCAATGCGGCGGAGCATATGAACCTGCCGCTGTCGCCGGATCAGATGGCGAGCCGTGGCAGCCGCACGCTGGGCGTGACGGAGATGAAGGGCAGCTGGTTCATCTGGGACACCGTGCGTGCCCACACCCATTGGAGCCGCTGGCGCGCGCCCTACTGGCACGGCACACGGGTGCTGGCGGGCAACAGCCACCACAATTACCATCTTGGGTTCAGGTGCTTCAAAGACATCCGCTAAATGACAAGGCCCGGGATAAACTCCGGGCCTTTTCAGTTGTGACCCGGCGCGGAATCAAGCGCGTAGCGAGCCGCGCCTTCGCCTGGCCCCACCCAGGGCCTGGCGAATGTGTTGGGTCAGCGCATTGCTCAGATGTTCGGCGGGATTGACCGATAAAGTTCTGCTTGCCAAAGGCTTGGATCGCCAGACCGGGGCCAGGCGAA
>JBCCAA010000104.1:0-5876 GCA_039815055.1 Pseudomonadota bacterium
AACGTCAATCCGTCCATGCCCGGACTGGCTCTTCATTGGCCGATCGGGTCGGCCGCGATCAAACGCGATGACATGTTCTCCAGAGCGCCCGGAAATCCCGGCGCGCTGGCGCCCTGCCCGGCGCCCCGATGAGGTTCGCAATTCGACAGGCGCCGAGCTTGCCGCTTCGATAATCTGTGATTCCAGCGCCGACCCGGTCTCGCCCTGCCCTTCCGGTTCAGACTCAGCGCTTTCGCCGCTCGCGTCCTCGGGCTCGGATTCAGATTGCGATTGCGGCTCCGGCTCGGGCGGTGGCGAGGTCTCTGGCACGGGTTGAGTGCGGCCCGGCAAAACCAGTTGGCAGGCGATCGTGATGTCCTCATCCGTTACGGCGCTGCGATCATCCAGGACGGCCATCGCCCGGGCGGCATGCAGGCAAAAAATCGGCACTTGCAACGAGCGCACGCCCAACGTCACGCAGGCCGATGCCACCGTGGTAATCGCCTCATCGCTGGCTTTTACGCGGACCAGCTCGCTTCGCAATTTGGCGAGATCCGCCGCACCAAATACCGAAGCGCTGATATCAGCCGGTCGCAAGCCATGGAGGTCTGCGCGAAATGCGAGCCGCTCGGCGAGGATGGCCGACATCGAGGCTTCACCAATATAGCTCTCATCCACGCCAATGAAGGCGATGGGTTGTTTTGAGTTTTGATTGGCCTGATCCAGCGCATTGGACAGTAAAGCCGCAGCCTCATTGGTCAGCCGTTCGACGCCATTGACGATCAGAGCTCGGCCTTCGGCGTCCTCGAGCAAGCCCGCTTGATAAATCGGACGCCCTTCCGTCAGAGACCGCGCAACGCTGAGCGAGGCTTGCAAGCGATCCGGAGACACTGAAGCCGGCATGGTCAAAGCGGTCTCTGCCGCGGGGGTCAGCCCGTCCAGCGTGGTGAGCAATTGCTGCAAGACTGGGCCTTGCGCAGCGCGGATCAAAACGCCGCCAAACAAGTCGGGGCGGGCCAGGGTTAATACGCCGCAGAGCAGCGCGCGGTCCCAGGGCCCAACCGTGACCATCAGGCCAGGACCTCTTCGACCGCCCGTTCGACCCGGGCGATGGCCTTGGTCTCATCCAGCGGGTCTTTGCGCAGGCGATGGCTGAGGGCCAGCGGCGCTGCACGCCTGAGATGTGCGAGCTCAACTTGCGGCTTACCCGCAAGCGCTGCAAATCCAGTGGCAGTGCGGATCAATGCCAGTTCACCACGCAAACCGTCTGAGCCGAGCGACAAACAGAGCGTCGCACACCGTTCGAGAATTTCATCGCTCACTTCGATCTCAACCCGGCGTTCTCGGGCGGTGATAATACGTTTGCGCAAGGCTGCGTCTTTGCGTTTCCAGGTTTTGACGAAGCCTTCCGGATCATCGTCAAAGGCCTGACGTCGCTTGATGATTTCGACCCGGCTAGCGACATCTCGCGGGGTCGAGACTTCAACAAAGAGCCCAAACCGGTCGAGCAATTGCGGACGCAGTTCGCCTTCTTCAGGATTGCCGCTGCCAATCAGCACAAAATCTGCCGGGTGCGAGAGGCTCAGCCCTTCACGTTCAATCCGATTGATCCCGGACGCCGCTGCATCCAGTAGAATATCGACCAGATGATCGTCGAGCAAATTGACCTCGTCGACATAAAGAAAGCCGCGATGCGCGGCGGCCAGAAGCCCTGCCTCAAATACAATTTCTCCACGACCGAGGGCGCGCTCCAGATCAATCGCACCAAGCACGCGGTCTTCAGTTGCCCCCAGCGGCAAATCTATCACTGGCGGCGTTTCTTCAATTGCTTTGAGCGTTCCCGCCTCGCTCTGCGTCTGACAATACTCACAGGATTTGATCGGCTTATCGGCGTCGCACCGAAACTGACAGTCCTTGACGACCGTCTGCACCGGCAAGAGCGCAGCAAGGGATCGAATCATTGTCGTCTTCCCCGTTCCACGATCGCCAAAGGCAAGAACGCCGCCGAGATTAGGGTCGACGGCTGACACCAGAAGGGCGTCTTTTAAGGCTTCCTGCCCCACAATGGCAGAAAAGGGAAAGGCAATGTCAGGCAACAACGACTCCTCAGAACGTCAACGCCCGCTTACATGAACAAAAAAGCCGCCGAGTTGCAACTCAGCGGCTCTTTTTACTGATATTTTTGGCTTTATTCGCCGGATTGCTCTTCCAGATAAGCAATCACGTCAGCGCGGTCTTGTGCACGACGCAGACCTGGGAAGGCCATGTTCGTGCCCGGAATAAACCGTTGTGGCTGCTCAAGATAAGCGAACATGGTTTCTTCCGTCCACACGATGCCTGAGCCCGCATTCGCATCCGAATAGCGGAACCCTTCAACCGAACCAGCACTTCGGCCAATGATCTTGTAAAGCGACGGACCCGCCATGTTGCGGCCTTCCTGAACTGCGTGGCAGGACATGCATTGGGTGAAAACCCGGCGGCCATTGCCAGCATCACCGGTCAGCGCGGCGTATTCAGCGGCGACTTCAGGTGAAACCCGTTCGTCGAGCTCCGGAGCGGCCTCGGCGGCAGCTTCCACAACTTCTTCCGCCGCTTCGCTGACATCCTCAGCAGCCGCCTCGACGACCTCAGCCGCTTCTTCGACAGTCTCAGTCACGTCAGCAACTGTTTCCTCAGCTGCTTCCGTGACATCCTCAGCCGCCACTTCAACCGTTTCGGCTGCGGTGTCTTCTGCGACTTCGACAACCTCTGTGGCTGCAGCCTCGACTTCGGTCGCGGCCGACGTCTCAGTGCTTGCCGCTGGCTCAGAGCCGCCGCCACCACACGCCACAAGGAAGATTGAAAGTGCTGAAGCTGCCGAAGCTGACTTAAGCCCATTTCCGAGAAATTTCATGCGTATTCTCCTCCTGAAATTTTCTACGAAAATTGAACTAGATCGATTGGCGCGGGGTCAAACCCATTTTTGGTGTTTTGTGCTGTCGCGCCAGGCCGATCACGTCATCACGGCGATCCGGGAAGTGTGTTCCGAAGATGACAAAGCGCTTCGTAATGATGATCGAGATAATGGCGTAGCCATGCGGTTTGGTCTGAAACCGGTAGGTCTGAGCCCGATTTCAAGCTCTCAAGATCAATAGAGCGGACTTCGCTGGCTTCGTCCGGATTGAGGTTCGCCTCGCCTTGGGCAATGCCGACAAAGACGTGCACCAACTCGTTTTCAATCATCTCGCCGTCGAGCTCGGCCCGGTATCGGGCCAGGAAGCCATATGTCAGCGTTGCGCGCAGGCCAAGTTCTTCAAATAAACGGCGTTCCGCAGCTGCTTCTATCGCCTCTCCGGGCCGTGGATGCCCGCAACAGGAATTCGCCCACTTGCCGCCGGAATGGTATTTAATAATCGCTCGGCGTTGGACCAGTGTTCGACCGTCCGCGTCGAACAGGAAAATCGAAAACGCCCGATGCAGGGCTCCGGCTTGATGCGTTTCAAGCTTTGGCCCTGTGCCGATTTCCGCATCGCGCTCATCGACGAGGACCACACGTTCTAAAGTGTCAGCTGATATGGTCATAGCACAACGTATACGAGTATTGACTCCGCTTGTCATCACCCGTTTGGGATGCTCGTCTGAATGCGATCAGCGCTGAAGGTATTGCATGATGACAGAAAAGTCCTTCTGCCCCAGCCCCTCCGCTGAGAGTGTCTCATAGACCTGCCGGGCCATGGCCCCAAACTGCGTATTGGCGTTCGCTCCCTCAGCGGCCCCATCGGCGAGACGCAAATCCTTCAGCATCATGTCGACAGCAAAGCCCGGCGCATAATCTCGATTGGACGGCGCGGTCGGGACCGGGCCTGGCGCTGGGCAATAGCTCGTCATCGACCAGTTTTGACCCGACGCTTTTGACGAAATGTCGAAAAAGGTCTGAGCATCGAGACCAAGCTTCTCCGCCAGCGTGAATGCTTCACACGTCGCAATCATCGATATTCCGAGCAGCATATTATTGGCGATCTTGGCGACCTGACCATTCCCGGCCGCGCCGGCGTGCACAATCGTCTTGCCCATGGCGTTGAGAATTGGATGTGCCCGCGCGAACCCAGTCTCCGTGCCACCCACCATGAAGGTCAGTGTCCCACCGCTTGCCGCCGCCACGCCGCCGGAAACCGGCGCGTCGACCATTTCAAAACCAAGATCAGAAGCCTGTTTTGCAGCCGTGCGTGCATCCTCGACAGCAATGGTTGAGCAATCGAGAAACAAAACGCCCGCGCCAGCATGCGAGGCGACGCCTTTGTCACCAAAATAGACGCTCAGCACGTGCTGGCCGGCGGGTAGCATGGAGACGACGACCTCGGCGTCCGAAACCGCCTCGGCCACCGAAGCCACCGCTAACGCGCCATCTCGTTCCGCCTGCGCCACGGCGTCTGCGCTCAGGTCAAACGCCCGCACCGTATGCCCGGCTTTGACCAGGTTGGCGCACATGCCGGACCCCATATTGCCGAGGCCAATAAAAGCGATTTTCATCACAGAGCTCCCTACCCCATCGTCGGAATGATAAAGGCCTGGTCGCCGATATCGCCTTCCGGCCAGCGCGAGGTGACGGTTTTGATCTTGGTCCAGAAGCGCACGCCTTCCGGGCCGTGCTGGTTGGTGTCGCCAAAGGCCGAGCGTTTCCAGCCGCCGAACGTGTGATAGCTGACCGGCACAGGGATCGGCACATTGATGCCGACCATGCCGACATTGACTTGCGCGGCAAACTCGCGCGCGGCGCGGCCATTTGAGGTAAAGATGGCGACGCCGTTTCCGTATTGATGATTGCTTGGCAGGGCGGCGGCTTCTTCCAGGCTTTCAGTACGGACAACTTGCAGGACCGGTCCGAAGATCTCTTCTTCGTACGACTGCATGCCGGGCTTCACATGGTCAAACAGGCTCGGCCCGATAAAATAGCCCTTCTCATGGCCTTGAAGGGTGTGGCCACGACCATCGAGTTTGAGGTCGGCGCCTTCATCAACGCCCATTTGAATGTAGCTTTCCACCTTGGCTTTATGCGCGGCTGAGACGACTGGGCCATAGTGGGCTTCGGCATCCGTGGAAACGCCAACTTTGAGCCCTTGCGCCGCGGCCATCATCCGCTCGACGAACGCGTCGCCCGTCTTCTGGCCGACGGTCACCGCAACCGGCAATGCCATGCAGCGTTCGCCGGCAGAGCCATAAGCCGCGCCAACAATGTCTTTCACCGCCTGATCCATGTTGCAATCAGGCATGATGATCCCATGGTTCTTCGCCCCGCCCATCGCCTGAACGCGTTTGCCGTGCGCCGTGCCGGTCGCATAGACATATTGGGCAATGTCAGACGAGCCAACAAAGCTCACGGCTTTGACATCTGGATGCGTGAGGATCGCATCGACGGCGGTCTTATCGCCGTTGACCATGTTGAGCACGCCTTCCGGCGCGCCGGCTTCCATGAACAGTTCGACCATGCGCAGCGGCACGCTCGGGTCTTTCTCAGAGGGCTTGAGGATAAACGTATTCCCGCAGGCAATCGCGACCGCAAACATCCAGCAGGGGATCATGGCCGGGAAGTTGAACGGGGTGATCCCTGCAACCACGCCTAAAGGCTGGCGCATGGAATAGACATCGATGCCCGGCCCTGCGCCTTCGGTAAACTCGCCTTTCTGAAGATGCGGGATACCGCAAGCAAATTCGACGACGTCAATGCCGCGTTGAACGTCACCGCGACTATCCGCGACGACTTTGCCGTGCTCAGATGACAAGAGCTCAGCCAGTTCATCCATGTTGGCCTCGAGCAGGCGCTTGAACTCAAACATCACCCGCGCGCGGCGTTGTGGGTTGGTGGCTGACCATTCTGCAAACGCGGCTTTCGCATTGGCGATCGCTATGCCGACCTCATC
>JBCCAA010000139.1:0-3558 GCA_039815055.1 Pseudomonadota bacterium
GGCAAATCGCCAGCAATCGTGACTTCGGAGACGGGATACTGGATTTCCCCATTCTCAAACCAGAACCCCGCGACGCCGACCGAATAGTCACCTGTGTTCGGATTGATGGAGGGCCCGAACATATCGCTTACCAAGAGTCCTTTACCGACGTCTGCCATCAGCTCATGCGGGGTTTTATCACCGGCTTCAATATAGGCATTGGAGACGCCCACACCGGGTGTCGATCCAAAGCCGCCGCTGGCGTGACCATTGGCTTCGAGATTCAATTGCTTTGCCGAAGCCCCATTCAAGAGCCACCGAGTCAGGACACCGTTTTCGATCAGATTGACTCGAGAGACGGCCCGCCCTTCGCCATCATGGTTCCGCGTGCCCATCCCACGCGCCCGGAATGGATCGTCAATCAGGTTGATCCCATGGGCAAATACTTGTTCGCCCAGCTGGTCCTTGAGGAAAGACACCCCGCGCGCGACGCTCGGCCCACTGATGGCGGACAGGAACGCCCCAATCAAACTGCCCGATACACGGCGATCATAGAGCACAGCTCCCGTTTGCGTTTTGACTTTCCGAGGTGCAAGCCTAGCCACTGCCCGCTCTCCGGCAATGCGCCCAATCTCTTCGGGGCTTGGTCGATCCGCTAAACGACGCACAGACCGGCTTTCATAGTCGCGCTCCATGGCGCCGTCTTTCTCGGCGACCGCCGCCAGTCCGAGGCCGGTTGTGCCTCCCACCCGATGCGCAGAGAAGCCATTGCTCGCGGCCACCCAACGGGCATTGGTCGACCAGCCATTGCCGCATCCTGAAACCTGCTTCACGCCTTCAATCGCCAGCGCTGCGGCTTCAGCCTTAAGTGCGTCCTCTTCCAAGGACGCGATCGCAATTTCACCGTCACCGGACACTTCGATATCGGGCAACGCCCCGGCGAGCGCTTCAGCAGGCGCTATCCCGCAATAGGGATCTTCAGGCACAACTTTGGCCATGGCGACACAGCGCTCCGCCAAAGTGGTGAGCGCCGCTTCGGATGTATCAGACCCCGAAACTGAGGCTTGTCGTTGACCAAAGAAACACCGCAGGGCCACGCCTTGAGATTCAGAGCGTTCGATGCCTTCGAGCTGACCGTCTCGCACCTCGACACTGACGCCATCGGACCGGCCGAAAGAGGCATCCGCATCGCTGGCGCCCGCCTTCAGGCAGGTGTCGATAAGTTTGGAGAGAATGGATTCGGGAGAAAGCTCTGTTTTTGTCATGCGCCTCATTTAGAGAGGCTCAGCTCTCATGCCTACCCCTCCTGTGCCACGATACGCTTGACCAATGACAGTATCAGACGCACATCGCAGACATGACCCGAATTGATCCTATACACATCATTGGCGGCGGCATGGCCGGATCAGAAGCGGCCTGGCAAGCAGCGAATATGGGCGTGCCGGTTATTTTGCACGAAATGCGCGGTGTGAAGACCACCGATGCGCACCAAACTGATCAGCTGGCCGAGCTGGTATGTTCAAACTCGTTTCGTTCGGACGACCACCACCTGAATGCGGTTGGGGTGTTGCATGAAGAAATGCGCCGCGCCAACGGAATTATCATTCCAACAGCTGACCAGCACCAGGTACCGGCGGGATCAGCGCTCGCAGTCGACCGTGAAGGCTTTGCTGAAGCGGTGACAGCCAAGTTGGAAGCGCATCCTCTGATTACGATTTTACGCGAAGAAATTGCCGGTCTACCCCCCGCTGACTGGACGAACGTTATCGTCGCCACCGGCCCGCTCACATCGATCGCGCTCGCAGAGGCCATCCGGGCCGAAACCGGCGAAGAGGATCTTGCCTTCTTCGACGCGATCGCACCGATCATCTATCTCGACAGCATCGATATGGACAAAGCCTGGCGCCAATCTCGATACGATAAACCCGGGCCGCACGGTGATACCGCCGCCTATATCAATTGCGCCATGGATGAAGCGCAATACACCGCATTCATCGACGCTCTGATCGGTGGCGAAAAGACGGAATTCAAAGATTGGGAAAAAGACACGCCCTATTTTGAAGGCTGCTTGCCCATCGAGGTTATGGCCGAACGCGGACGTGAGACGCTGCGCTACGGTCCCATGAAACCTGTTGGACTGACCAATCCACACAATCCGGACGTGAAAGCCCACGCGATCGTTCAGCTGCGCCAGGACAATGCGCTCGGAACGCTATGGAACATGGTCGGGTTCCAGACCAAGCTCAAATATGGGGCGCAGTCTGATATTTTTCGGATGATCCCAGGTCTGGAGACGGCGCAATTTGCCCGTCTTGGAGGTATTCATCGCAACACATTCCTGAACTCGCCAAAGCTACTTGATCAACGCCTGCGCCTAAAATCGATGCCACGCCTGCGCTTTGCCGGACAAGTGACTGGCGTTGAGGGCTATGTTGAGAGTGCGGCAATGGGCTTGCTCGCGGGTCGGTTCGCGGCTGCAGATCGACTTGGCATCGACCTGCCAAACCCGCCTGAGACCACGGCGCTTGGCGCTTTGGTCAAACATATCACCGGAGGTCATCTGGAGGGAAAAGCAACCTTCCAGCCGATGAACGTCAATTTCGGACTGTTTCCGCCAGCTAATCCAGACGAGGTGCAGACCAAAGATCCCGAAACCGGCAAGCGCTTGAGAGGCAAAGACAAAGGGCGCGCCAAAAAACGCGCGCAAGCGGCGCGGGCATTGCGTGATGTTTCAAACTGGCTGGCGGTGCAAACCTCGGAGCCGGTCGCGGCGGAGTGACCCGATGACGCCGGACAATTCCCCTGATCTCTGGGGCAACGCCCTACCCCGTCCGGCGCGCGATGCTCACAAATATCATCGCGGGCATTTGGTCATACTCGGCGCTGAACGCTTCACCGGCGCCACGCGGCTTGCGGCGGAAAGTGGCTCTCGCATTGGCGCGGGCCTGGTGACCGTGCTCAGCACCTCACAGGCTGAGACGTATCGCGGAACGCTGCCCGCAGACATTATGGTCGCGGAGACGACGCTCTCGGAGGTACGCAAGCCTACGGTCCTGCTTGCCGGTCCAGGCGGATGTACAGACTCGCAAGCACAAGCCGTGTTGGACGCCGACCCAGCGATTGGTCGCCTTTGAAACCCCCAGCCCGCGGGAACGCGGCAGGCGTCTGGGCGAAGTTTCCCTGATGATCTACCTGATGTTCAACGAGGGGTGGTCGACCTCGGATTCACCCACGCAAATCCGCCTGACCCTTTGTGAGGAGGCGATACGGCTGGCCCGGCTGATGACAGAGCTCTTCCCCGGCATGGGCGAACAGGCGGCCCTGCTGTCCCTGCTCCTGTTCCAGCACGCCCGGCGCGACGCACGCATCGATGCGACCGGACATCTGGTGGCATTTGAAGACCAGGATCGGCAGCTCTGGGACCGTGCGGCGACTGCGGAAGCCACGGCATTCTTCTACACGGCGCAGCGGATCGGGCATCAGGGCCCCTACCGCATCCAGGCGGCCATCGCGGCAGAGCATGCCGCCGCGCCAACGCCGGCGCATACCAACTGGCCGCTGATTGAGGCGCATTACGCC
>JBCCAA010000107.1:0-5578 GCA_039815055.1 Pseudomonadota bacterium
CGATTCACTTGCTTCGCCCGGCTTGATGCGCGGCGTGCGCTCCTGACTCAAAAGCAGGTAGATGAGTGGAAGTGTCACCAGCAATAGCACCCCTGCTCCGCCAATCCACAATGCGCGAAACCCCAAGGTCAGGATCACCGAAACGGCGATCGCTGGAAGCAACGCTTCGCTGAATGGAAACCCCATGGTGACCAGCGATACGGCCCGCCCCCTGGCCCGCTCGTACCAGCGTCCTGTCAAGGTCAGGGCGACATGACCCATCATGCCTTGTCCAAAAAGGCGCAGGAACAAATAGGCGAAGAACAGCACCCAAACCGCCCAGGCGCTGGCCATTAACAGGCACGCAGCCGCCAGGCCACAAATGGTGATCGCCGCCGTCACACGTGCGCTGAGCCGATCCACGATCTTGCCAAATTCGAGCAGGATCATCGCACTGGTTGCCGTCGCTCCGGCATAGAGCGCGCCAAGGTCTCCATGGCTGAGACCAAATTCCTCTCGTAGAGCGGTGTTGGACAGAGAGATGAAGAACGTCTGCCCAAAGCCAGAAAAGGCGCACATCAACACGCCTGCGCCAATCCAGCGCCGCTCTGCCCACAGCCAGGTCAGATAAGCAATCATGTCATGCGCGGTCGCCGCTACTCATTGAGCCAGCGGTCCAGCTCTTCCTCAGAGCTTGCACCAAGCGCATCTACCGGCACGGGGTCGCAATAACGCTGCTGAGGCACGACCGGGCAAGATAGCTCCGGCTCTTCAATGACAGCTTCACTCATCTGAATAGCCCGGACCTCTTCCACCACCACAGGCTCAGCCTCTGGCGCCGGTGTGTCTGCCGGCGCCGGCGAACACGCAATGATCAGCATCCCGAAAGCCAGCGTCGAAATGATTTGAATTCGCATCCCGTTTCCCCTCAAGCGGCTGGCTATCCGTAGCCCAAGCTCAATCATCACGGAAGCGATTGGTGATGGGATATCGCCGGTCGCGTCCGAAATTCTTGCCGCCGACCTTGATGCCAGGCGCGGCCTGCCGGCGCTTGTATTCAGCGATGTAGAGCAGGTGTTCGACGCGCCGGACGGTGGCCTCGTCATGGCCGCGGGCGACGATGTCATCGAGATCTTCTTCCCGATCGACCAGGCCGCGCAGGATATCATCGAGCACGTCGTAGGGCGGCAGGGAATCATCGTCTCTCTGGTCTTCGCGCAGCTCAGCGCTTGGAGGTTTGGTGATAATGCGGGTGGGTACAACTTCGCCAACCGGCCCGAGGCCGCCGCGCGGCACGGCTGTGTTGCGCCAGCGCGATAAGGCAAAGACTTCGGTCTTGTAGAAATCCTTCAGGGCGTTGAAGCCGCCATTCATGTCGCCATAAAGCGTGGCATATCCAACCGCCATTTCGGATTTGTTGCCCGTGGTCACCACCATATGACCGAACTTGTTGGAGATTGCCATCAGTGCCACGCCGCGCAGGCGGGACTGGATGTTTTCTTCTGTCACGCCTGGTTCAGTGCCCTCGAACAGACCGCCCAACATCTCGCCTAGCGCGTCCACGCCCGGCGCAATCGAAACGGTGTCATAGCGGATTCCGAGAGCATTGGCACAGGCTTCGGCGTCTTCGAAA
Source organism: Pseudomonadota bacterium (assembly GCA_039815055.1). GTDB lineage: Bacteria > Pseudomonadota > Alphaproteobacteria > Caulobacterales > Hyphomonadaceae > UBA5336. Next base: position 1,613 of record JBCCAA010000107.1, read on the forward strand.
CTCTCGCCGGACGTATATTTCGACGGGAGCATGATCGCCCAAACCCGCTCCGGGCCAAGCGCGTCAACTGCGATAGCTGCCGTCAGCGCGCTGTCGATCCCACCGGACAGGCCGAGCACAACGCCGGAAAACCGGTTCTTGTTCACATAATCGCCGAGGCCGAGCACCGCGGCACCGTATTCTGCTTCCCAGTCTTCGGTGAGACTGGCGGATGCTCCGGAGGAAAATTGACCGGTTTCACTGTCAAACACGGTGAGTGCGGTTCCCGCCTCAAAGTCGCCCAGCAATTGGACTTCAGTGCCGTCGCGGCCAACGCCATAGCTAGCGCCGTCAAACACAAGCTCATCCTGTCCGCCGACCTGATTCACAAACAGATACGGGACGCCAGTTTTCTGCCAGGCCGAGAACGTGGTGTGACGCTCGGTCTGGATGGTCCGCCGCCAGGGCGACGCATTGGGCACAATCAGCAGCTCGGCACCGTCGGCCGCCAGCGCTTTCGGCACACGATCAAACCAGATGTCTTCGCAAATCGCGATGCCGATCCGCACGCCGCGAAAGTCAAACGCCCACAGCGGTCCTTCTCCGGCGTCGAAGACACGCTTTTCATCGAACACGCCGTAATTGGGCAGCTCTCGCTTGTCATGGCGGAACACGATCTCTCCGCGATCAAGCAAAAGCACGCTGTTGAACCGCTTGCCCGCCTCCAGCCACGGCCCCCCGATCAGGATCGCGGTGTCGCCAGCCGCTGTAAGAGCGGCAAGCTCTCGAACCGCCGCCATGGAATTATCCACCGCACTGCGTTTCAGGACGAGGTCTTCAGCCGGATACCCAAGAATGAAAAACTCCGGCAGCACGACAAGGTCTGCGCCGCGCGCACGGCCGTCCGCCAGCGCTTCACGCGCCATCTCCAGATTGCCGGAAATATCGCCAACAACCGCGTTGAGCTGGGCTACGAAGAGGGAAAGCTGCGCCATGAGGTTGTGAGATAAAGCGGTTTTGGCCGCGCGTCAGCCCAATGCGGCTTTTTCTGCCGCTTCCGCCATGGCAACGGCTGCAACGGCGCCGTGTCCAGGCACCTGGCTAACCATTTCGCCCAGGCATGCGGAGAAAAAGCTCTCATCGGCCCGGCCCAGCGGATCAGGAAGCTCCGTGGAGATATCCACCTTGACCTTGTAGGGCGTGGTGTTGCTCACCTCGCGGGTCAGGAAATCGACCTTGATCTCACCCGACGGGTAAACCACGCGCATCGTGCGTTCACGCGCTTCCTGAGCCCGGCTGGCGCGCAACCAGGCTGATCCGCCCGACACAAATTCAAATTCCGCCGTGGCCTCGTCCAGCAAGCCGGAACTTACCGCAACGCCGCTGGCTTGCACTTTTGTAAATTCACGCCCTATCAGACAGGCCGCAAGATCAAGGTCATGGATCATCAAATCCCAGATGACAGACACATCGTCGGCCCGACCATTGGCAGGCGGAGGCCCGGCTCTAACCGATTCCAGCCGTTCGGGCACTTCATCTATGGCAAAAATTCCCATGGCCTTGGCAACAAACCGTTCCTGATGGCCGACCTGAAGCACTTTTCCGCGGGTCACCGCCTCGCCCGCAAGCTTCCGGGCAGAGACGGCATCCAGCGCCAGGGGTTTTTCCACAAGGACATGTTTGTCCGCCGCCAACGCCTGTCCGGTAAGCGGCGCGTGAAACGTGGCGGGCACGGCCACAACGACCGCATCAACCTCTTTGAGCAGCTCATCGAACTTCCCGAACGGCGCTGCGCCAAAGGGGTCTGCCACCAATGCGGCGCGTTCCAGATCCACATCAAACACGCCGACCAGTTCGGTGCGCGCCGATGCGGCCGCTTTCTGGGCGTGATAATTTCCAAACACACCGGCGCCCGCGACGCCCACTTTCAATCGATCCAAAACATGGCTCCCTTTACCCCGTGTCGATACAAAGCACTGGTGGCGGCGGCAACCAAAGAAACTGGCGCACTGTGATGGGACGGGCACGGGAAAAATTTCGCGCGCCCCTTTCAATTGCCCCCATCGCGATACACTTGCGGGTGGAACACTAACACGGAGATGGCAGGCCATGGCCCGCTTGTTTGATGCATATATCATGGTGGACTGGTCAGCGGCGGCGAAGCCTGCGACCGGGGCCAATTCGGTCTGGATCGGCATTCTGGCCAGGGACGCGCGGCTGAAGTTTCAGTTCCGGGCGGTCAACCCGGACACGCGGACAAAGGCGCGCGCGTTTCTGGTCGACATGATCGGCAAGCTTCTGGCCCGCGGCGACAAGGTGCTTCTAGGCTTTGATTTCGCACTCGGCTATCCGGCCGGCACGGCAGACGCTGCCAACTTTGACACGGAAGCCGTGCCGCCATGGCAGGCCATGTTCGAATTCCTGTCATCACGACTGAAAGAACGCGAAGATAATTCGCGCGCTGACGAACGCTTCGCCGTGGCAGCCAGCCTGAACTACAAGATTTCTGGCGGACAGTTTCCATTTTGGGGTGCCATGAGCCAGCGCCACCAATCGGCCACGCTGGGACAGAAGAAGACAGCGTTTGACAGCGATCGCGCAGTTGCCGAACACCGGATGGTCGAATCTATGTTGCGCAAGCAGCCTGGCGCCACACCCAAGACCGTCTGGCAACTCGGCGGTCAGGGCAGCGTCGGTAGCCAGTCGCTCATGGGCATTCCGCACGTTGCCACCATCAAGTCTTCATTTGAGGGCGCACGCCTCTGGCCGTTTGAACTCGGCCTGGATGAACTGACAGATGAAGGACTTCAGGGAGTCAATCTGGTGATCACCGAAATCTATCCCTCCCTGATCCCGACAAAACCCGCTCCAGGCACGGTTCTGGATGCCGCCCAGGTGGAGACGATGGCCCGTCATTATTGCGATCTGGACGGAAAAGACCGTCTCGGAGCGCTTTTTATGGGCCCGGAAGGTAAAACTGAGGCTGAAATGTCACAGATTCAGGCCGAAGAGGGGTGGATTCTAGGCATATAGCCCGTGTTTATTGGGGTTTCGGCGTATGCGAGGCATGCGAATCATGTCTCTGTCGCCGCCATCGGCAGGGGATGCCGGTTAATCAAGAGGAGAAACCCATGAACAAGGGCGATCTGACTAAAGCTGTTGCCGACCACGCAGGTGTGACGCAGGAGCAAGCCAGCAAGGCAGTCAACGCGGTCTTTGATACCATTGCGGACACGGTGAAGGAGCGCAAGAAAGTCGCTATCGCCGGCTTCGGAACCTTCGAAGCAAAGACGCGCAATGCTCGCGAAGGCCGAAACCCGGCCACGGGCAAGTCGATCCAGATTCCGGAAAAAACGTCGGCGGCCTTCAAGCCTGCCACGGCTTTGAAAGACATCTAAATCGCTCTGGGCGGCCACACAGCGGCCCACAGCACACTCAAGAGACGGCGCGTTCGGGTGAACTCGGGCGCGCCGTTTTCCATTCAAGGACCAGCACCTGAAGCATGGATGCCACAAACAGGGCGATCGCGGCCCCTTCCAGCATGCCCTGGGCGCCGCGCTGCAATGTCAGGCCTAGGTGATATCCCATCGGCAACATCAAAGCGAAGAAGGATGCAATATGAATGCCCGTGGGCAACCAGATCACCCCCTGGGCCCGCAGCGCCATGGAGGCGGTTGCCTGAAGCCCGTCAAACGTGGTCGCCAGAGCTGCCAGCCAGAGCACAGACACCAGCCCCGCCCAGATCAACACGCCTCCAACTTCCGCAGACCGATTGACAAGGGCGCTGGCCAGTTGTTCACGGAACACAAGGATCATCGCCCCCAACACGATGCCTGACACCACCGTTGCCGCGATGCCCAAATGGCTGGATTCCCTGACCCCAAGCTGATTGCCTCGGCCGACATGCTCTGCCACGCGCACACTGGTGGCGGTTCCGATTCCCAGAAAGATCATGAACGCCGTGCCAATCAACTGGCTGGCATAGCC
>JBCCAA010000114.1:0-5250 GCA_039815055.1 Pseudomonadota bacterium
CGCAGTGCTGAGAGACTGAATCGCTTCCCAGAGGCGGGCCTTCAGGTCCGGCGTTAGGCGCAAGCCTTCATTCGCGCAGAGCCCCGCCAGCCAATCGGCGGCAAAGCTCGCACCGGCCTCTGTGTCCACGTCCTTCAGGGGCTGCAGGCTCGGAGCGTTCGAGCTGCCAAGGTCTATATGGTGGCCGCCCATGGAGAGCGTGGCTGCACGCGCCGAGCGACCCTTGTCGAAGATGAAAACTTGGGCGTCCTCATAGCGTTTCCATTGCAAAGCCAGCAGCGACAAGAGGACAGACTTGCCTGCGCCCGTGGGGCCGACAACAAGTGTGTGACCGACATCGCCAATATGCAGGTTCAGCCGGAATGGCGTTGTGCCATCGGTTTGCGCTTGGATGAGAGCTGGGGCGTGGAGGTGTTGATTGGTCTCTTCTCCGGCCCAGACGGCTGAGAGCGGCACCATATGTGCGAGATTTAGCGTGTGCAGGATAGGTTGGCGAACATTGGCGTAGACGTGACCTGGCAGTGAGCCGAGCCAGGCATCGACGGCATTGAGGGTTTCTTGGATCGCGGTAAAGCCGCGGCCATTCACGATGCGCTCAGCAATCCGGATATGCTCGTCGACGGTTCGGACATCTATGTTTGCAATCGTAATCGTGGTCGTGACATAGCCATAGGAGACAAGATCGCTGCCAAGCTCTTGCAGCGCGGCATCAGCGTCGGCGGCTTTATTGTCGGCGTCATTGTCGACAAGTGCGGCCTGTTCATTGAACATTGTCTCGCGCAGCACCGCGCCGATCGACTTGCGTTTGGCAAACCAGTGGCGGCGTTTCTTGCCCAGGACTTTTTCGGCTTCCGCCTTGTCCATGGCAATGAACCGCGTCGCCCAGCGATAGGCAAAACCCTGCCGGTTCAGCTCATCGAGAATGCCGGGCAACGTAGACGCGGGAAACCCGAGTATACTTAGCGTTCTGACATGGGCCTCACCAATCTTGGGTTCCAGTCCACCGCAAAAGGGTTCGTCTGCCAGAATGGCGTCGAGGAAGACCGGGAGTTCCGGCGTAATCACAGGGTGCCGTTTGGTCGAAATGGTCGAGTGGAGATAAGTCAGGGTCTCATCATCGGAGAGCTTTGCGATCTCAGCGAGGGAGGTGCCGAGGAGATCGAATACGCGGGCGGCATGTTGCTCGAATGTTTCCAGCCGGTGACGCCAAGTTTCTGCGTCTTCTGTTTCCGCGCGCTGAATCAGAACTTTCTCTGCGCGCCCTGTCGCATCTACGGGAGGGAGCCATAGAAGCGTCAGATAATAAGAACTGGCATACCGGGCCCCGGATTCTTCAGCCTGTAGCGCGCGTTCCTGATCGACAAGCCAAGACAGCGGATCAGGAAACGCAGACTCTGGATAATCGTGGACTTCATTGCGCTGCGCTTCGAAGAAAAGGGCCCAGCCCGAGCCGAAACGGCGCAGCACATTGTTAACCCGGGCCATAGTGGAAACCAGTTCTTCCTCGGTTGAGCTTTCCAGATCTGGGCCGCGATACTTGAAGCTCGTCTGGAAGCTGCCATCCTTGTTGAGGACAACGCCCGGTGCCACGATACAGGCCCATGGCAGGTAATCAGCCAGAAGCGTTGATGTATCGGAATACTCACGCAAGTTCAGCATGACAGATGACCCTTGTGTCTTGTTGATCGGCTGGCGACAGCCATGAAATCTGGATCGCTGCGTGCCATGAATACGGCTGCGCTATGACCAAGAACCCAGAGCAGCAAACCTGGTATCCAGAGCTGAAGACCGAGGCCGACAGCCGCCGCGAGGGTTCCGATCGCTATTGCGGCGGTTCTCGGCGCGCCTGCCATCAAGATTGGCTCAGTCAGCGAGCGATGCAGGGGGATTTCATAGCCTTCAGCCACTAGATCAGCGCTCCGCCGCCAAAGCTGAAGAAGGTGAGAAAGAAGCTCGTCGCAGCGAATGCAATGGAGAGACCAAATACGATCTGGATCAGCTTGCGCATGCCGCCGGAAGTTTCACCAAAGGCGAGCGTCAGACCGGTCAGGGTAATTATGATGACCGCGACAATCCGGGCAACGGGGCCTTCGATTGAGGTCAGGATCTGGTCCAATGGGCCTTCCCAAGGCATGCCGGAGCCTGCGGCATGAGCCGGTCCTGCGAGGACCAGGCCAATGCCCACCATGGCGGCGATTTGAACCGGTCGCGTTAGGCAACGAGGTCGTTTGGATTGAGTCATTGGGGGTCTCCGTGTTGAACGAGGGATAATGAGCGAGAAATGAGCGGTGCGGTGTCGTACCCTTCGCCGTTGAAACCGGTGACACGCAGGGCCTCTTCGACACGGCGCTGACCACCCGCGCGGCTCATGAACACGACGACGTCTATAGCTTCTGCGATCAGGTCGAAGGGCGCGCGAGGCGTGGCTTCGAGCGTCAGTTGTTCAAGTCGTCGAAGCGCGCCGTGGGCAGAGTTCGCATGCAGTGTCGTGATGCCGCCCGGGTGGCCCGTATTCCACGCCTTGAGGAGGTCGAGCGCTTCTGGACCACGAACCTCGCCGACAATGATGCGATCAGGGCGGAGGCGTAGGGTCGAACGGACAAGGGATTGCAAGCTGGTGCTGCCGCGATGGGTTCTTAGCTGAACCGCATTGGGCGCAGCGCATTTGAGCTCGCGTGTATCCTCAAGAATTATTACGCGGTCATCGTGAAGGGCGGGCTCGGCAAGTAGAGCATTTGTGAAAGTCGTTTTTCCTGAAGACGTTCCACCCGCGATCAGAATATTTGCTTGAGTGCGTATGGAGTCTCTCAAGGCGTCTGCCAATGCGGGCGCTAGCGCGCCCTGATCGACATAGTCGCCGAGTTCAAACGGTGTCGTTGCAGGTTTCCGGATCGAAAAGCACGGGCTCGTCGAAACAGGTGGGAGAAGCCCTTCAAACCGCTCGCCGCTGCCGGGGAGTTCAGCAGACACGATCGGGGAGGCGCGGTTCGCTGCTTCTCCCACTCCAGACGCGACCAGGAGAATTACGCGTTCCCGGTCAGAAGCGGAAAGAGTGTGGGCTGACACAGTGAGGCCAATACCTGCTTTTTCGATCCAGACAGATCCATCCGGGTTGGCCATAATTTCAATTGTGTCAGGGGCGTCGAGCGCTTCTCGCACCGCAGGGCAGAACGCGGTACGCAGCATCGTGCTGCGACGGACGTCTGTTTCTGTAGGGTGCGAGGCGTTGCCCATATTGAATTGCTCCGTCACTTGGCATTTGCTGTGACTGAAGCTTCTCAAGTCGCGGGAAATTACGGGAGTGAGAATGGCGACCAATGAAAGCAAAGCCCGGCCTAAGTCGGCAAAACCTGGCAAGACCGGAACAAGGATAATTTCGCGCTGTGGGAGAAGAGTTACATCCCCTTTGACTTCCTGGTTAAAGGCATAAAGCGCTGATATTGAATGTATTAATATTCAGGGCCAATTTGTTAACTTCCTTGGTTTTGGCCTTTTTCTTGCTGGATATTCTCCCAACACGGGAGGCGTACGATGAAAAAATATCCTTTGAAAACAGGCGAAACATTGAAGTCTTACAACTACCTCTGGCGCATGTCGCGGGATCGCTGGGCCTGGGAATACTTGCGCAGAAATGAAGATTTCAAGCAGGATGCTGCGCTACACTCTTCGGATGATGTATCCGAAATGGAAGCGCCGTGCCGCAACGCTCAAATTCGATTAATACGCTCGCGGGTGCCTCAGAAACTGGCGGCGCGATGGGGACTGGTCTTTATGCCTGATCCTTCGCTCAATGGTATTGACGCAGATGCAGTCTGGTTGAAGACGGCCTTTCCAGATCAGGTTGAAGTTAACTGTACGCCGCGCGCTGATGGCGAAACATGCGACATCTGGGATCGGACCGTCCCGCACTGCCAGATTACTCATATTACAGATCGAGCGCAGCGAGAATTCCTGCTATTGCGCGGAAACGGCTGCGTTGCACAAGTTCGTTGCACGGGACAAACTTTGCTTGGCTTAGAGCCGGTTCGTATGAAGCTGCAAATCTCTGACATGGAGGGGTATGAGCAAAAGTTGAAAACTCAGAAAGAAGGAATGCGTATCTTCGGTTCTGATCCTGATGCTGAGACCCCCATGTGGACGAAAACAAGCCAGATCCTAAGAGATGGCCTCATCGCGCTTGACTGTCTTGAGCTTGGCATGACGCAAAGAGACATCGCAATCGTGCTTTACGGAGAGACGGTTGTTGCCGGTCAGTGGAAAACGACCTCGATGAAAAGCTCACTTCGCTACGTCATCAACAAGGCTAAAGCCCTTCGCGATGGCGGTTACTTGGTTGAATTGCTTGGGTCTCAATTAGGTCCAAATGCCTTGGCAGCTTAATCAGGACTGAAATGTCGCTGAGTCTTATGCGGTTTGCCCGCGCCAGCGGCGCGTGATCCGCCCAGCGGCTCATCAGCAACGTCCCAGTCATCAAGCTCGATGATCGGTGTAACGGAGATATACTGGAACGCTTCAGGCATAGTTTGGCTTTATTGTAAGTTGCGAATAACGCAAACGCACCAGCGAAAATTGCCCTCGCATAAAACTTCATCCAGACGCGTTCGGCCGATATGTACCGCTGAAGGCGTTAGGTGGGCTCAGTTGGTAAAAGTCTCTCAGACCTCCATCCGCCTCAAAATCTCTCCTCAGCAAACGGGTCTGGGCGGACGGTGCGTCTGCCAGAGCGCGGTCGCTGCGCAAGGGGGCGGGGCTCCATTATCTGTGATCGTCTTTAGATCTTTTACCTACGGCATCCCCTTGCGCAGCGCCCTTGTCCGCTCTGGCTGAGCACCTTTTCGCCGCCCATCCCCGCCTGCCGGGGAAAGAACGCAAGGGCGGCGGAAGGAGACTGACATGACTGACCAACACTTGAGCCCAGCACCTCTTGTTGCAACCATAGCACCCACGACTGTAGACGCACCCCGCATCTATGTAGCTTGCCTTGCCGCCTATAATAATGGCCGCCTGCATGGCCGCTGGATTGATGCCACCGACCCACATGAGGTGTGGCAGCAGGTGAGCGCCATGCTGGCCGCATCGCCTGAACCGGACGCCGAGGAGTGGGCGATCCACGGTGCGACCAGCAAGTCGCATCTGTTGAGTGAGGTGGAGACACCTCGGGTCGAGCCTTCTCGACCATTTCTAACCGGAGCGTGCGAGCTGGGTAACCGGCTGGTGCGAAGCCTCCGGCAACGAGCGGGGAGCTGGCAG
>JBCCAA010000052.1:0-19426 GCA_039815055.1 Pseudomonadota bacterium
CGCGCGACGGCAATGGATCGGCGTATTCGGACGCAGACCAGCCGCGCGGCTGAACCGTCACGCTTTCAACTGGCTCGCATTGATACCTAGATCGCCGCAGCGCCAATCGTCTGCGTGTCATGAAACCCGTCAACGTCGGATTCCCAGCACCAGGCTTCGGGGGTTTCAAGAAGTTTCCGCACCAGCTGGTTGTTCATGGCATGTCCAGGCTGCTCAGCCTCATACAGGCCAGCGATCTGGCCGCCCGCGAGGAAAAGATCGCCAACGGCGTCCAGCACCTTGTGACGCACAAACTCATCATTGGACCGCAGGCCCTCAGGATTCACAATATTATCACCATCGACAACCACGGCATTGTCCAGTGAACCGCCACGAGCAAGGCCCATCGACTTCAGGGTCTCCACATCGCGGGCGAACCCGAATGTGCGTGCAAAGGCGAGATCGCGGGCAAACAAGCCAGGGCGCAGGCGAAGTGCCATTTCCTGGACACCAATCGCCTTGCTTTCAAAGTCGATGCGCGCACGCAGGGTCAGGCAATTGTCGACTGATGGGCTAAGACGGGCATATTTCGGTCCGCTTTCCACCTCGATCGTGTCGAGAATACGGATGCGCCGGCGCAATTTGGATTGGGACACAAGTCCCGCAGCAGACATCAACTCGCAGAACACCGCCGAGGAGCCGTCCATGATCGGCACTTCCGCGCCATCTATCCGGATAATCGCATTGTCGAGGCCCATACCGGCGCAGGCGGCCAGCAGATGTTCAACCACGGCCACGTCGGCGCCGCTGGCATTCGCAAGAGTTGTTCCCAATTGTGTGTCCGTCACATGGGTAGCGAGGGCTGGAATAAGTGGGTCAGACACATCGAGATCGACGCGTTCAAATACGATACCCGTATCGGTCGGCGCTGGAACGATATCCATCCGCGCACGAAGGCCGCTGTGGACGCCGACACCGGCAACCTTCACAGGTTCAGCCAGGGTGGTTTGAAAATCAGAGGTACTCACGGAACGCTGCTCTCCTACTTGGAGATATACAAGCCGATCAAACCGCCAAACCCAACACACGCATTGTTTCCAAATGTTGCAAAAAGGGCTGCAAGTCACACTTACAGCCCTGTTTCTTATGTTTTTTCAATTGTTGCGCAACCTGGTTAGATTGCGGAGAATCAATGATTGGCTGAGCGCCGCAGGAAGGCCGGAATTTCCAGGTCAGCATCATCAAAAGGTGCGGGCTCGGGGTGCTCGTCGGGCGTCGAGACGACACTTCCATTCTGATCATTGCTTGGTTGAGGCGGGCCCTGCTCGCCTTCGCCGCGCCAGCCGAACAGGTTGGAAAACCCAGCCTGGCCTGGCTCTCCCGGTTGAGGAGGCATTTCATTGACCGCTGCGTCCGGAAGTACCGCGCCTTTGCCGAGCACGGAATCGGCAGTGATCTCTTCAGACCCCTCCTGGCTCGTCATATGGGCAGGCGGCAACGGTCGCCCGGCAAAGTCAGGTCGCATGTCGACAGAATTTGGCTGATCCGCGTCGACCGGGGCAGGTTCTGCTTCATCGACGACCATTGTGCCAGCGGACGTGACCACAACCGGGCGCTGCTCATCGTCGAACATCGGATCGGCCGGCGCGGTTGGCTGTGCCGGGGTCTGGGCCGGGGTCTGGGCCACACTCATTTGAGCACCTTCAAGGCCGGCGGCGACAACCGAAACACGCACTTTGCCTTCAAGCTCCGGGTCAAATGTCGACCCGAGAATGATGTTGGCATCCGGATCAACCTCGGAGCGGATTTCATTGGCCGCTTCATCAAGCTCAAACAGCGTCATGTCATACCCGCCGGTGATATTGATCAGCACGCCACGCGCGCCTTTCATCGTCACATCGTCTAGTAGTGGATTGTCGATGGCCTGACGGGCAGCTTCGAGGGCGCGATTGTCGCCTCCGCTTTCGCCCATACCCATCATCGCAGTGCCCATGCCATGCATGATCGAGCGCACATCGGCAAAATCGAGATTGATCAGGCCCGGCATAACCATGAGGTCTGTAATCCCGCGCACGCCGGAGTACAGCACATCATCAGCCATGCGGAAGGCGTCGGCAAACGTCGTGCGTTCATTGGCGATGCGGAAAAGATTCTGGTTCGGCACGACGATCATGGTGTCGACACGCGCGCGAATCTCGTTGAGGCCCTCTTCGGCGACACGCATACGGCGCGTGCCTTCAAATCCGAACGGCTTGGTCACCACGGCGACGGTGAGAATGCCTTTTTCCTGGGCGATACGGGCGATGACCGGCGCGGCGCCTGTACCGGTTCCCCCTCCCATGCCCGCGGCCACAAACACCATATGTGCGCCATCGAGGAACGTAGACAGCTCTTCGAGGCTTTCTTCGGCGGCAGCTTCACCCACATCGGGGCGCGCGCCTGCACCGAGGCCACCGGTTGTGTCCGGGCCAAGCTGAATGCGTTTCGGCGTCTTGGAGCGGCTCAACGCCTGGGCGTCGGTATTGGCGACCACAAACTCCACGCCCTGGAGGTTTGCTTCAATCATGTTGTCGACGGCATTGCCGCCGGCGCCGCCTACTCCGAATACAACAATCCGGGGTTTAAGTTCTTCTGTCATCGCCGTCGCCTTCCAAATCTACGCCGTGTGGTGTGCCGTTGAAGACGAAACTGACCGTTCGGGGCTAAAAGTCGGTTAAATGACCGGAATTTCGATCAGAAATTTTCTTTTAGCCACGTCCAGGTTTTGTTTACTCTTCCGTTCGGTCCACCAGCGCCGAGATTACTACGTACTGCGCCCGCCCAAGCCGTAGCAGGAGATCCCGACAGATCGTACGTTAACAGACCCGAGACTGTGGAAAAAGCCGGAGATGCCAGTGAATCGCCCAATATTTCGGCGTGTACGGGTCGTCCTAGGCGAACGGGCATGTCCAAAATGGTGGATGCAACCTCTCGAACGCCGGCAATCAGGCTGGCACCGCCCGTGAGTACGACCCGTCTCGGCATTACGGGAGCGAGTTTGGACGTCGCCAATCCCTGCCCGATCAGTTCGAACACTTCTTCGATCCGCGGCGCGATAATGTCGTTCAAACGGGCACGGGGCATGCGGATCGCGTTCAACCGTCCATCATCACCCAGTCGAGGACACTCCACCCGCTCTGCCAGGCCGGGCGCTGTGGCATCGGCATGTCCATGAAGCGTTTTCATTTTTTCAGCCGCGGCAAATGTCGTGCCCAGCCCCTGGGCAAGGTCCGACGTCACATGACCACCGCCAGCCGGGACGAGATCAAGCCCGGCCGGAGCACCGTTTAGAAAAACAGATACCGCGGTCGTGGACGCGCCCATGTCGATACAGATCGCGCCATTGTCGCGCTCGTCTTCGATCAGTGTGCCATAGCCACTGGCCACGGCTGACGGAACGAGCCGTTCCACGCTGAGATGAGCACGGCTGACACATTCAACAAGATTGCGCACCAGCGTCGGCGGTGCCGTCACGATATTCAGCAAGACACCCAGCTTGTCGGCAACCATTCCGGCCGGCTCGCGCACACCGTCCTGATCATCCATGCGGTAGGCCACCGGATACACCACCAGAAGATCGCGGTCTTTCTGGTCCAGCTTCGCCAGGGCCTTGGCCTGGACGCGGCGCATGTCGCGCGCGGTCACCTGACGGCCGGACTGGTTCAAATTGGCGGCCACCAGATGGCTGCAGATCTTCGGCCCGGTGATGCCAAGCCGCACTTTCGAAATACGCTGGCCGGCCTGACGCTCGGCGTCTTCAACCGCCAGGCGTACGGCGCGTTCCAGCGCTTCCATGTCGGTAATCGTGCCGCCAGAAAACCCGCGTGATTGATGACTGCCCCCGCCCACCAGCACAAATCCAGCCGCCTGCTTCGCATCTGCCTTCCCGATCAAGCAGGTGATTTTCGATGCACCGATATCGAGGGCGGCAATCAGCTCGCCCTGGGACGGGGCACCTTTCGGCGCGCGGCGGGAAGCTTGGGCGGCCATCAGGCGGCTTCACCGCCCAGATTCACAGCCGGCGTGATGTAAATGTTGCCTGCAACCCTCAGGTCAATACCGGCTGCCACCGTTGAGAACACAGGGGCGCGGCGCGCAAGATCATCCAACTCATAGAGTGCGGCCACCATCTCGCTGTCGCGCGGAAGCCGGATCAGCTGTCCAGAGTTAAGGTGCAGGTCCCACCGGCGATCGGCCACGCGTTCAGCGCGGTGCAAGCGGGCGCGTAGTTCGGGGAACTCAAACAGTGTCCAATCCAGGTCTGGCAGCGCCCCGGCAGCGCCTTCACCGGAAGCACGGATCAAGCCACCTGCCTGCTCCGGCGAGATACCATCCATTTCGTGACCGAGACTGTCGATCGCCGTCCATCCTGTTGCTGTTTCCAACAGGGCAATCGGCTCGGCGGGGTCCGCCATGATGACGACCTGGTCGGGCCACAGGCGATGCACGCGCACATTGACCACTTTGCGGATCGATTCCACGCGCGACTTGATGGCATGGGGGTCAGCGCGGAACATGTTCTCGCCCGGCTCGACCATCGCAGCGGCGCGCACATCGCTGGCCAGGAGAGGGTCATGATCAAGGCCGATCACAATGACCGTCTCGACCGACAACCCGACGCCGCGGGCCATGGAATCTGTCGTGTTGGCAAATCGGTGCTCAACCCGTGACAGGGATCCACCCATAAAGGCCGCCGCCGTCACAACCAGCGCGGCCACCATGGCCAGCCCCAGCAGCACCGATGAGACTTTGACGTCCTCGTCAGCGAAGCTTGGATCAGGGTCTGCGTGGCGCCTCATCTTGGGCATGAGGCATCCTCGATCATCCAGGCCACAATATCTTCGAACGCGATGCCCAGATGGGCTGCCTGTTCGGGCACAAGCGAGGTTGGGGTCATCCCGGGCTGGGTGTTGGTTTCCAGGATCACGAGTCGGCCCTTATCCTCATCAAAGCGAAAGTCGGACCGGGTCACACCGCGGCAGCCCAAGGCTGTGTGGGCCTTGAGACTGGCGTCCAGTGCGGCCTGCGTCACCTCTGCTGGCAGGTCGGCTGGAACGATGTGGCTTGATCCACCTGCGGCGTATTTTGCATCAAAGTCGTAAAACTCCCTTAACGTTGTGATCTCGGTGACGGCGAGGGGTTTGTCGCCCATCACGCCCACCGAAAGCTCCCGTCCTGGAATAAATTCCTCCGCCATCAGGACGTCGCCATAGACCCAGTCGTCACGGAGCAATTCCTGTGGTGGACCTTCGGCGTCCTGCGGCACGATCACCACGCCGAAACTGGATCCTTCTGCAATCGGCTTAATCACATAGGGGGGCGCAATCAGGTGTTGCGAGGCCGCCTCTGCACGGGTGCAGGCCACATCGGCCGCGATATCCATGCCGCACTGGGCATACACCGCCTTGGATTTGCGCTTGTCCATGGCGACCGCCGAAGCCGCGACACCGGAATGGGTGTAGGGGATGCCCAACACCTCAAACACGCCCTGCACGCAGCCATCTTCGCCCCACGGCCCATGCAAACCGTTCAAGATCACATCAGGCGCGGCGCCCTCAATCTGGCGGGACAGCGCGCGCGAGGCATCGATCTCGACGACATCATAACCGCTGGCACGTGCCGCGCGCGCCATCTGGGTGCCCGAACTGATGGAAATCTCTCGCTCGGACGACCAACCGCCATAAACAACTGCAACCCGCTTCATGGTGCGCCCTCTCTTATTGGTGTCATGGAAGACCTATAAGAGTTCATGACAGGTGAAAACGGCAGTCCAATGGCAGGTCAACTACATGCGTAGACGAATTTGACTACAAATGTAGTTTTTAGGGTTGCAGTGGGCCTCGGATTGGGCTTGGTGGGCGACGAGTAAGGGAACGTTGCACGGCGGAGAGTAGTTTTGAAAAAAACCATCACTTGTATCGGTGCCTTGCTGGCGGCCGGTCATCTGACATGCTTGGCACAAACCCAATCCGATGGGGCCGGTAACATTTTTACAGCGGAAGACTTTGAACGGTTTTCCCCGCTCACCGCACTCGACATGGTGCGCAATATTCCCGGTTTCCAGCTGGAAGGCACCGACAATGATCGCGGCCTCGGCCAGGCCAGCGGCAACGTTCTCATCAATGGTGAGCGCGTGTCGGGAAAATCCAACAGCCCCCGTGATGCGCTTGGCCGGATCCCCGTCGGACGGGTCGACCGTGTCGAGTTGCGTGATGCGGCCGAATTTGGAATCCCGGGCCTGTCCGGCCAGGTGGTCAACGTGATCACCACAGGCGGAGCGGTCTCAGGCGTGTGGGAATGGGATGGCCGACTGCGCGAGCGTCTCGAGCCGCGGCTCAACCAGGGCGAAGCCTCGCTCAGCGGCGAACTTGGCAACCTGGATTGGACCGTCGGTTTTGAATCCGATGCCAACCGGTTCGGCGCGAAGGGTCCGCTGTTTATTGAAGATGCCGACGGAAACCTGCTGGAACGGCAGGACGAAGAAATTCAAGGCGCCCATGAGTATCTGGAAGGGACGCTGGGCCTGTCCTGGTCACCGGACAATGGCCACGAAGCCAATTTCAACGCCTCCTATGCCGTCTACAACTTCAATCGGAAACAGCAGGGCGTGCGGTCGCCGACGGGCGAAGACGCGTTATTTCGCGATTTCCAGCGCGGGGAAGATGAGTGGAATTCAGAGATCAGCGGCGACTACGCGTTCCCCATTCTGGGCGGGGATCTCAAGTTCATCGGGCTGTTTCGCCACGAAGACAGCCGGTTTTCTGGCGAACTGTTCGAAGCCGATGATCAAACCGGCAGCTTCCTGAACGGTCTCAAACTGCTAGATGATTTCATTGAAAACGAAGCGATTGGCCGGGTGGAATTCGACTGGAGCTTCCAGGAAGGCCGCGATTGGCAGATCGCTGCGGAAACCGCCTATAACCGCCTCGACGCTGGCTCGAGTTTCTTCCTTGTCGATGCAGATCGTATCGCCACGCTCGACAGCCGAGAGCCGCCTAGCCTGGTGGAAGAGACCCGCCACGAAGTGAGCCTGACCTATTCCCGCCCACTAACGCCGAAGCTGCGGTTCCAGGGTTCCGTTTCGGGCGAATACTCGGAGATTTCGTCACAACTCGGCACCGATACGCAGTCCCAGGATTTTGTCCGCCCGAAAGGCTACGGCGCCCTCACCTATGAACCCGGAGAGGACACCACCTATGAGTTTCGGATCGAACGCGACGTTGGCCAGCTCGATTTTGGGGACTTCGTAGCTTCCCAGGACATCAATAATGGCAACAATGACGCCGCCAATCGCGACCTCGTACCGGAACAGTCCTGGCGGTTCGAGATCACTTATGACCGCAGCCTCGGCGACCTTGGTGCATTCGAAATCACCGCGTTCCATGAAGAGATTGAAGACCGGGTCGACCGGATTCCGCTGGCCGGAGGAGGCGATGCGCCAGGCAATGTGGACAGTGCCAGCCGGTCGGAACTTGAAGCCGCTCTCACGTTGAATCTCGACCGTTTCGGACTGGACGGTGTGCAATTCGAGTTTGAAGGGGAAACGCGTCTGAGTTCGATTGAAGATCCTCTAACGGGCGAAACGCGCCGGCTCAGCGGCAATGGCGTTGGATTTTGGTTCACCGAGCTGCGCTGGGACATTCCCAACACCGATTTCGCTGTTCTGATTGCGGGGGAGCGGTTTCGCCAGGGGCAGAACTTTCGCCTGAACGAAATCAGTAAGTTCGACCAAACCGACCCATTTGCCTGGGTCGAAGTGGAACACAAGGACTTCTTCGGCACAAACGCCTATGTCCGCCTGGGCAACATTTTTGACTCCGCGGACACGGAATCACGCATCCGGTTCTCCCCTGACCGTCTCGGCACGCTGACCGAACGATGGGAAGCAGAGCGCGATTTTGGCTATATCTTGTCGTTCGGACTGTCAGGCACGTTCTAGAGCGGGCAGAGCTACAGGGCGGCGCGGAGGTCTTCCAGATAGGCGATATGCTCTTCCAGTCGCGTGTGCGAGCCGTGGTCCTCGCCACGCGACTTCAGCTTAAGGCGCGTCTCTTCAAGCTCGCTGTCCACTTGTGCAGCGTCGACGCTGGAAAGATCCAGTGCTTCTTCGGCCAGAATGGTGAGACCGGCGGGCGTCACATCGGCAAAACCACCGCGTACGAAGATGCGCATATCGCCTGCGCCCGAGCGCAACACCTGCACCACGCCATTGCGTAGCGTAGTCATGAACGGGGCATGGCGCGGCAGCACGCCAAACTGACCTTCCGCGCCCGGTGCGATCACGTGATCCACCTCGCCAGAGAACAGCTCCTTGGCGGGCGAAACGAGAGAGAAGTTAAGTGTGTCGGCCATCGGTCGATCCCTAGTGTTCAAGGGCGGTCTAGCGGTAAGCCGACTGCTTGCCAAGCGGTGCCCATTGTCGCGCCCTACAAAGCGACGCCACCGCCAAGCTAGAATTCATTTTCGACGGCTGACACCGCGCAAGCTTCAACAGATTCAGGATCGCGTTGAACGTTGTTCACCTGCCAACAATCATTGAAGAATGAGCAATAGCAGAGCCTAAATTCCAGAGAGTCCTCATTGAACGCGCCCCGCAGCGAAACAATCAGCTGCTTCAGTTCCTCCTCACTGGTGACATGGTCCATCTCGCTAAGATCAAAGTCGCGATAAATGCTGGTTTGAAGGTCAATCACCACGACATCCTGCTGTGGAGAAAGCACCGATTGGCCAACATAAGAATCTGTTCTTGGAAAAAATCCCTCGGTTTCGGGATGGAGTTTTGAGAACAAAGCCGACCAACTCAACACTTCTTCGCCATCGAGAAACATTCGGGCAGATCTCACACGCGCTGGTCCAATTCCACGATTTCGAACTGTTACAGTCAACCCAACGTCAGTATCTGTCGACATGTTTGACCGGTCGACCTGTAAATGTGGCCACACCGCCGCTTCTTGTTGTTTGCGTACAGAATCGGCTTCGTTCAGTGCCGCGTAGAGTGCAAAACAAGCGATGACGATACCCACGATCGCTGGGATCGTTTGTAAAATCGTCAACCGAACCAGCAGTTTGCGCTGAATGGCATCTTCATTGACTTCGGTAGGTTCTGGCGCATCTGCCATGGCGCAGGGGTCTCCCAAACGAAAACAGCCGCAGCGTTCACTGCGGCTGTAACAAATTCAAGTGGGGAAACTCTATCTATGCGTCTTCCAGCATTTTTTCGGCCTTCTTGATGGCCTCGTCGATGGAGCCAACCATGTAGAACGCTTGTTCCGGCAGGTGGTCATAATCGCCAGCTATAAGACCTTTGAAGCCTGAAACCGTGTCTTCCAGTTTCACCTGGGTGCCAGGCGACCCAGTGAACACTTCGGCCACATCAAACGGCTGACTGAGGAAGCGTTCAACTTTCCGGGCGCGGGCCACGGCCAGTTTATCGTCTTCCGACAGCTCATCCATGCCGAGAATGGCGATGATGTCCTGAAGTTCCTTATAGCGCTGAAGGATTTCCTGAACGCCGCGGGCCACATCATAATGCTCCTGACCGATGATCAGTGGATCCAGGATCCGCGAGGTGGAATCCAGCGGGTCCACGGCCGGATAGATGCCCTTTTCAGCGATGGAGCGGTTCAGCACCGTCGTCGCGTCCAGGTGGGCAAATGAGGTGGCAGGCGCCGGGTCGGTCAAGTCATCGGCAGGCACATACACAGCCTGCACCGAGGTGATCGAGCCTTTGTTGGTTGACGTAATCCGCTCTTGCAGACCACCCATATCAGTAGCCAACGTCGGCTGGTAGCCAACAGCCGATGGGATCCGGCCGAGCAGGGCTGACACTTCTGCGCCAGCCTGTGTAAAGCGGAAGATGTTGTCCACGAAGAACAACACGTCCTTGCCTTCTTCGTCGCGGAAGTATTCAGCTTGTGCGAGACCGGCCAGCGCGACGCGCGCACGCGCGCCAGGAGGCTCGTTCATCTGGCCATACACCAGGGTCGCACGGGACTCGCCTTCAAGGTCGATCACCTTGGCATCCTGCATCTCGTAATAGAGATCGTTGCCTTCGCGTGTCCGCTCGCCGACACCGGCAAACACCGAATAGCCGCCGAACAGTTTCGCGATGTTGTTGATCAACTCCTGAATCAGCACCGTCTTGCCAACACCTGCGCCGCCGAACAGGCCGATCTTGCCGCCTTTGGTGTAGGGGCAAAGCAGGTCGATCACCTTGATGCCGGTGGCGAGCACTTCAGCTTCCGTCGACTGGTCGATAAAGGCTGGAGCTTCTGCATGGATCGAGCGGGTCGCATCGACGACCACAGGTCCGCGCTCATCAATCGGCTCGCCAACCACATTCATGATCCGGCCCAGCGTTCCTGGCCCGACCGGCACCATGATAGGCTCGCCTGTGTCACGCACATCGCGTCCACGAACCAGGCCTTCGGTAGAGTCCATGGCGATGGTGCGCACAGTGTTTTCGCCCAGATGCTGGGCGACTTCCAAAACCAGGCGGTTGCCCTGGTTTTCGGTTTCGAGGGCATTCAGGATGGCGGGCAGATGGCCGTCGAACTCGACGTCGACCACAGCGCCGATCACCTGGGAAATCTTGCCTTTGACGTTGGCTGCAGTGCTCATGCGGGGCGTCTCCTTTGGAGCGGTCTTTCTTGTCGGGGCGACGGTTGTTTCCGCAGCCGCCGTCACGGGCGCGGGGGTTGGGGCAATGGCCGCCGGTTTCGGGTCGGGCGCCGGGTTGGGTGCGTCCATCTTGTCAGGTTTGCACACACCGCAGGCGCGGGTGTCCTTGTGTCCGAGGGCCTTGGCGGCGGCCTCAGCTGACGCAAAATCGTCAAATGGTCCATGCCATTTATCATCGTCATTGTCTTTGTTGCCGCCAACGCCCTCGCCTTCGTTGCAATAGCGGCAGGCGCCATCATGGATGCGCGCGCGCTTGTTGGAAAAGTGTTCGTAAACCCAGAACCCCATCAGAGCGCCTCCGCACCGGAGATGATCTCGATCAGCTCCTTGGTGATCTGGGCCTGACGTGCCCGGTTATAGACCAGCGTCAGATCGCTGATCAGGTCACCGGCATTGCGCGTGGCATTGTCCATGGCAGTCATCGATGCAGCTTGCTCTCCAGCGGCGCTTTCCAGCATCGCCGACAGGAGCTGTGTGTTGATATAGCGCGGCAACAACGTTTCGAGGATCTCTTCCTCGCTCGGCTCATAACTGTAAATCGCGCCATTCAGATCAATGGTTTCGGCATCTTCCGGAGGTGCCGCCGGGATGACCTGCTGAGCGGTCGGCACCTGGGCGAGCACGGATTTAAACTCGCTATAGACCAAAGTCGCCACATCGAACGCGCCGTCTTCATACAGCCGGGTCACTTCATGGCCGAGGCCGAGAGCGGCTTCGGTAAAGTCGTTTTGTTTCACACCCGAAAGATCGACATGGTCGAGGAACAGGTCGCCATATTCCTTGCCGAGCTGCTCGCGGCCCTTCTTGCCGATGGTGATGATCTTCACAGCTTTGGAGTCCGCACGAAGTTCATCGATCAGCTGGCGCGCGCGCTTGACGGTGTTGGTGTTAAACCCACCGCACAGGCCCCGCTCAGCGGTCATCACCATGACCAGGTGAACACTGTCATCGCCAGTACCAGACAGCAGTTTTGGACCGCCGCCCTCGCCGCCAGCCGCGGCTGACAGGTTGGCAATCACCGCGGCCAGGCGCTGGGCATAGGGGCGAGAAGCCTCAGCCGCTTCCTGGGCACGGCGTAGCTTGGCCGCCGCGACCATCTGCTTGGCCTTGGTGATCTTCTGCGTGGATTTCACGCTCGAGATCCGACCCTTGAGTTCCTTGAGGCTGGCCATCAGTTACTCCTGCAGGCGCCGCCTAAGCGAACTTCTCGGTGAAAGTGTCGAGCGTGTCCTTGATGCCGGCTTCGATATCGTCGGTCATCTTGGCTTCGTCGCGGATCTTGGCCAGCAGGTCTTTCTTCTGGCTTCGGATATGCGCCAAAAGCTCAGCCTCATAGCGGGTCACTTCATTGGCGGCCACGCCATCGAGATAGCCGCGTGTACCAGCATAAATCACCACGACCTGCTCTTCCATCAGAAGCGGGCTGTACTGGGGCTGTTTGAGCAGTTCTGTCAGGCGGGCGCCGCGATTGAGCAGCTTTTGCGTGGCCGCATCGAGGTCGGAACCGAATTTCGCAAAGGCCGCCATCTCACGATACTGCGCGAGTTCACCCTTCATCGAACCGGCAACTTTCTTCATCGCCTTGGTCTGGGCCGCTGAGCCCACACGCGACACCGAAAGGCCGACGTTCACGGCCGGGCGAATGCCCTGGTAGAACAGGTCGGTTTCCAGGAAGATCTGGCCGTCGGTGATCGAGATCACGTTTGTAGGAATATAGGCCGACACGTCATTGGCCTGGGTTTCAATGATCGGCAGCGCAGTCAGCGAGCCCGCGCCCTCATTCTCATTCATCTTCGCCGCGCGTTCGAGCAGGCGAGAGTGAAGATAAAACACGTCACCAGGATACGCTTCGCGACCGGGTGGGCGGCGAAGCAACAGGGACATCTGACGATAAGCCACAGCCTGCTTGGACAAATCATCATAGATGATCAGCGCGTGCATGCCATTGTCGCGGAAATACTCGCCCATCGCACATGCGGTGTAGGGCGCGATGTATTGCAGCGGCGCAGGCTCAGACGCGGTGGCCGCAACAATGATCGTGTAGTCAAGCGCGCCGCGCTCTTCCAGGGTTTTGACAACTTGCGCCACGGTGGAGCGTTTCTGGCCCACGGCGACATAGACGCAGTACAGCTTACCATGCTCAAGCGCCGCTTTGGCGCCATCGTCATCTGCTGCTGCGATTTTCTCATCGGCGGCGGCGTTGGTGGCGCGCTGGTTCAGGATGGCGTCGATGCAGACAGCGGTCTTACCGGTCTGGCGATCACCAATGACCAGCTCGCGCTGGCCGCGGCCAATCGGGATCATGGCATCAATGGCTTTGATGCCGGTCATCATCGGTTCGTGAACGGATTTGCGCGGGATAATGCCGGGAGCTTTCACGTCCACGCGGCTACGCGCGGCAGCATCAATCGGGCCTTTGCCGTCGATGGGATTGCCAAGCGCATCAACAACGCGGCCGAGGAGGCCTTTGCCCACGGGTGCGGCCACAATCTCGTCCAGGCGCTTAACCGAGTCGCCTTCCTTGATGCCCCGATCATCGCCGAAGATCACGACGCCGACATTGTCGGTTTCAAGGTTTAGGGCCATGCCCTTCACGCCGCCGTCAAACTCGACCATTTCGCCGGCCTGGACGTTGTCCAGGCCGTAGATGCGGGCGATGCCGTCACCGACGGACAGAACCTGTCCAACGTCGGAGACTTCCGCCTCCACACCGAAGTTTTCGATCTGGCGTTTCAGAATGCCAGAGATTTCAGCGGCGCTGATATCCATAGAGCTCAAGCTCCCTTCATCGCGGAATTCATACGGTCAATTTTAGCAGCCAGGCTGGCATCAACGAGGGTTGAGCCGACTCGAAGCTGGATGCCGCCAATCAGGCGTTCATCGACTTCTTCACTCAGTTCAACTTCCCCGCCGATCACTTTGGCGAGAATGGCTTCAAGCCGCGTGCGCTGGTCAGCGCTCATCGGCTTTGCGGTGCGGGCCACGGCGCGCTTGACGCCCCGTTGGTTCGCATAAAGAGCATCAAAGGCGCGCTGGGCAGCAGGAATATCGCGCGCCCGGCCATTGGCCGCCATGGTGCCGAGGAACTTCTTCACCAGGTCACCAGCGCCCGCTTCCGCAGCGAGTGCGACCAGCGCCTCGCTCTTGTCGTCGCGAGAAAACGCAGGCGACTGGATCAAGCGCTCCAAATCGGCATTTCCGGCGATCAGCGCTGTAAATGCTGCAAAATCCCGGTTCACATCGGACAATGCACCGCCATCCTGAGCGAGCTCAAACAGCGCGCTGGCATAGCGTTTTGCCGCTTCGTTGGCGAGGGACTGGGATGCATCAGCCAAGGCGTTTTCCGTCTGTTTTATGGGCGATGCGCCCAGCCGGCCAAGGGGAATCAAGCGCGCAGGGTTACGCGCTCCCCCAGATTTTGGCGGGGCTTAGCACCCCTCATTTGCTGAGGCAACATGGCCGGAAGTATCAGATTGCGGCGGATTGGCACGCCAGCGTGAACGCACAACGCCGGAGCGCCGGTCACATAAAGGTATACGGCTCGATATCGATCGAAACACGCACGTTCGATGGCAATTTCAGCTTTGCCTTCCAGACAGCCATATAGGCCGACAAATCCACGTCACGCGGACTGCGGATCAGAAATCGTCGCCGGTGGCGCCCGCGCAGAATCGCGATGGGCGCTTCGGCAGGTCCAAACACATCAATTCCAGACCCATTCGGCGCCGCTTTCAGGATCTCCAGCCCCGCCGCATGGACCGCTTCAGCGCTGGGCGCAGACAGGACAATTGCCGCCATTCGGCCAAAGGGCGGCAGGGTCAGTTCTTCGCGCACCATGCGCTCGACCGCAAGATAGCCATCCCGGTCTCCAGCGGCCAATGCTGCCATGGCGGGGTTTTCCACGTCAAAGGTCTGGATCAGAGCCCGCCCTGGCCGCTCGGCGCGCCCTGCCCGCCCCGCGACCTGGCTGAGCAGTTGGAACGTGCGCTCGCCCGCCCGAAGGTCTCCGCCTTTCAAGCCCGAATCAGCATCCACCACGCCCACAAGCGTCAGATTCGGAAAGTTATGACCCTTGGCGACAATCTGTGTGCCGATCAGCACATCAATCTCGCCATCGGCCATCCGCTCGACCAGCGCGCGGGTTTCGGCGCCGGTCTGGGCGGTGTCAGAGCTGAAAATCGCAATCCGCGCCTGCGGCAACAGCTTGCGCGCCTCTTCGGCCACGCGTTCCACTCCGGGCCCTATACCCATCAGAGTATTTTCAGCCCCGCATTTCGGGCAATGAGTTGGCTTGGGCATGGACCACCCGGTGAGATGACAGACCAGACGCCGCGTATAGCGATGCTCGGTCAGCCAGCTTTCGGTGCCCGGCGTTTTCAGCTTTTCACCGCAGGCCCGGCACAACACCAATGGTGCATATCCCCGCCGGTTGAGGAACAGAAGGCTCTGCTCGCCAGCGTCATAAGTGTCTCGCATCGCCGCGCTTAGCCCCGGTGAGAGCCAATGCCCTTTCTCCGGCGGGTCTGCACGCATATCTATGAGGTCGATATCGGGCAGCCGAGCGGTCCCCGGCCGAGCCGCCAGCCGGATGATCTTGTACCGGCCGAGCGCAGCATTTGTGGTCGTTTCCAGCGACGGCGTGGCCGAGGCCAGCACCACCACCGCGCCCGCCATCTTGCCTCGCACGATGGACAGGTCGCGGGCGTGATAGGTCACGCCATCTTCCTGTTTATAGGAGCCGTCATGCTCCTCATCGACGACAATCAGCTTCAGCTTGCGATAGGGCAGGAACAGGGCCGAGCGAGCGCCGACAACAATACGGGCGCGGCCTTCATTCACTTCGCGCCAGGCCCGGCGGCGCTCTTTCTCGCTGAGACCGGAATGCCACGGGGTTGGTGCAGCGCCGAACCGGTTTTCAAACCGCTCCAGGATAGCCTGAGTCAGTGCAATCTCAGGCAGAAGGACCAGGATCTGAGCCGCCGGATCCTTCGACAGCGCTTCCGAAATCGCCTCAAAATAAACTTCGGTTTTACCAGAACCGGTGACGCCATCGAGCAAAAAGGCATCGAAACCGCCCTTCGCTACCGCTGCGCGTAGCTCAGTTGCCCCGGCAGCCTGTTCAGCCGTTAAATCAAAACCCCTGCGTTTCGGGTCGGGCTCAGGATAGGCCGGATCGAGGGCACGTGGGCGCAAGACCAGTCCGCCTGCTTCAAACAAGCCTTTGACCACGCCGGGCGACACGCCGGCCTCGCGGGCCAGCTCCGGCCCTGTAGATTCGCCAAGCGCCCCTGCCGCATCGAGTACGCGCTGGCGCGCTACGGTCATTCGGCTCGGCGGCGTGGGCGCTGGCAAGTAGACTGTTTCGGTGGCGCTGGGGTTCAGCGCGCCCCTTGCCCGTAGCGCCATGGCCAGCACGCTGCCTGGCGCCGAAACGGTGTATTTTGCCGCGAAATCGATGAAATCGCGCATGTCTGACGGCATAGGCGTGGCGGGATAGACCAGTGTAATCGGCTTCAGCTCGCGCTCAGGATCGGCCTCCACCACATCCCAGACCACGCCGGTACGCTCGGTTTTTCCCAATGGGGCTTTCACATATGCGCCCGCTTGCACGGCCACGCCTTCAGAAAGGGCGTAGTCGAACGGCTCCGGCAGGGCGATGGGGAACAGGATACGAGCAGCTTTCACCCCGCAGGATTTATGGGGCGCCGGGCTGCGTCGCAATGTCTGGGCTGATCTGGACTTTTCAAACGTCGCGCTGGAAAGGGTGAGTGATGACCGCCGCAGCTTTGCCAATCCTACTTTCAGTCTTCTCGGCGGTGACGGTCGCCGTCGCAAACTTCACCGTGAAACGCGGCGGAGACGTTCTGACGGCGCGGATGGTTCTGTCCATCACCATGGCGTTGACGGTTTTGCCATTTACCCCGTTTGTGCCTTTGCCATCGGCAGACCTGTGGCCGCAACTTCTTGGCGCCGTCGCAGCCCACTGGATCTATCAGTTCACCATGATCCGATCGCTGCACAGGGGTGACTTGTCACTGGTCTTTCCCGTCATGCGCGGCCTGGCGCCCCTGATGACCGCCATACTGGCCACCGTATTCCTTGATGAGAGCCTGTCACCGATCGGCATCTTCGGGCTTATCCTCGCCTCCAGCGCGCTGATGATCTTTGCTCTACCGACCGATCGCCCTGCCGATCAGCTGAGAACAGACCGGATCGCTCTGGGATGGGCTGTGGCAACATCCTTTGGGATCGGCCTGTACTCTGTGGTGGACGCACATGTGGCACGGCAAATGCCCAATCCGTTCACGTTCATTGTGTGGTTGTTTTTGCTCGACTGGATCGGCATCGCAGTCGTCACACTCTACACGCGGCGCGGAGAGGTTATCTCCCGCGTGCGACCCCAGATGAAAGCGGCCCTCTTTGGTGGCGTGGCGGGCACGCTGTCCTACGGCGCAGCGATTATTGCCTTCACCCTGACAGATGCGGTGCTGGTGACGGCGCTGCGGGAGACTTCGGTGATCTTCGCCGCCCTACTGGCCTGGTGGTTCCTGAAAGAGGGTTTTGGCCTGCGCCGTACCATCGCGGCGGCGATCCTGGCGTTGGGATTGGTGTTATTGCAACTGTCTCCTTAACCGAAACCTCGCCCCTTTCGGGTATGCCAGTCCAATGAGCCTGAAGCGCCACATCGTCGGTTATGCGCCAGTAAAACTGGCGGGCGCGCTTGCGGCTTTTGGCGGGGTGTACCTCTTCACACGCCTATTGGGGCCGGATGAATATGGACGCTATTCGCTGCTCATCTCGATCATGGCCCTCGTTCACACCTTAACCCTGACCTGGGTTGAAGCGGCCAATTACCGTTTTGCCGCCATAGCGCGCGCCGAAGGGCGGCTGGCCGATCATCACGCGACCGTCCTGGTGCTGATGCGCCGGTCGATCCTGGCGGCGCTGGTGCTCACGGGCCTGCTCTGGTGGGCGCTGAAAGACGTGCCAGGATATGGCGCTGGTCTCGCCTGGCTCGGCGTGCTGCTGCCCATCAACACCGCCGTACAGATGGCCCTTGAGGCCCACCGGGCCGGCCAACGTGTCACGCGATATGTGTCCAGCTATTGTTTCAAGGCCCTGACAGGGCTCGCACTGGGGGCCGCGATCGCCCACTGGGTGGGATGGGGTTCAGCCGCCCCACTGGTCGGCCTTGCCCTGGCGGCGAGCTTTGTCGCGCTTAGGGAAGGTCGCTTTCTCTGGGGTTCAGCGCGTGGGGGACATATGGACGCTGGCGCACCACGCGCCTGGGCCGCCTATGGTGTGCCAATCGCCTTTGCCCTTGTGCTAGATCTCATCCTGTCATCGGCAGATCGGTTTATGATCGCCGCATGGCTGGGCGAAGCGGCTTTGGGGGCGTATGCCGCCGGATATGGCGTAGCTGACAAGACCATTCTGCTGCTGTGCGCCTGGCCAGCCCTGGCGGCGTCTCCGTTGATCATGGGGGCATACGAGACGTCTGGCGCGGCGGCGGCGCGGGAAGCGTCTCGCGGCTTGATCAACACACTCCTGGTGCTTGGCGTGCCGGCAGCGGCCGGATTGGCGCTGGTGGCTCAGCCTCTGTCTGAGGCCATGATCGGAGAGGCCCTGCGCGCACAGGCTGCCAGTATCATCCCCTGGATCGCCTTCGCCGGCCTGTTGAACGGCTTGATGATCCACTATGCAAGCGAGTCATTCCAGCTTGCCCGCAAAACCGCTCTGCGCGCCGCACTGGTGGCCGCGCCAGCAACCCTGAACATCGCGCTGAATGCCATGCTCATCCCTGCGCTGGGCCTGATGGGCGCAGTCTACGCCACTGTGCTCAGCTATGGCGTGGGCCTTGCCCTGCTGGCTTTTGTTGGACGGCGGCTGGTGGCGTTCCACTGGCCAGTTGAAACACTGCTGAAAGCGGTGGCGGCCAGCGCGGCCATGGTCCCGGCAATCGCTCTGGTACCCAATTGGGGAAGTTGGCCACAACTGATCATTGAGGCGGCAGCGGGCGCCGTAGCCTTCGCC
The DNA here is from genome assembly GCA_039815055.1 of Pseudomonadota bacterium. Lineage (GTDB taxonomy): Bacteria > Pseudomonadota > Alphaproteobacteria > Caulobacterales > Hyphomonadaceae > UBA5336. The sequence continues at coordinate 18,733 of JBCCAA010000052.1, forward strand.
ATCGCAGCCTTCGCCCTTGACGCGGGCGGGGTTCGCGCGCTCCTACCGGCAAGGCTCCGCTCATCCGAGCCAGCATAGCGCGCGTATAGGCAAGCATGACAGATCACCCCACCCAAACCGCTCAGGCGGCGGACAAGGCCAATCAGCTTTGGGCCGACCTCATCCCCGTCATTGCATTCATCGGGATTTACAACGGCATCCGATTGCTCGGCATCGATATCGGCCCGGTCAATGGCGATACAGCACTCTATTGGGCCACCGGCGCCCTGATCGTTCTGACCTTCATTTTCATCGCGCTGAAGGTGATCCGCAGCGAGCCGGTTCCCCTGTTCATGGTGTTCAGCTCCGTCATCGTGGGCGGTTTTGGACTGCTCGGCATCGTATTGCAGGACAAGGCCTTCATCTATTTCAAGCCGACCATCCAACAATTGTTCCTGGCGGGAATGATTTTCGGAAGCTTGGCCATTGGGTCAAACATCTGGAAAGTCATGTTCGAAAAGGTCTTTGATCTTCCAGACCATGCCTGGCGAACCCTGGCGATCAGATGGGGGCTGTACTTCGTCGCCATGGCGGCCTGGAATGAATATCTCTGGCGCATGTACATCCCCGGCTTCGAGGCGCCGGTGACCATGGCCGGGATCCCTATCGCGCCAGCTGGCGCCTATGAGTTTCTCGGCATGACCTTCGGGGCCAA
>JBCCAA010000119.1:0-4547 GCA_039815055.1 Pseudomonadota bacterium
CATCATTCACGCGGCATGGCTGCATCAGGCTTTCGCCCATTGTGCAAGATTCCCCACTGCTGCCTCCCGTAGGAGTCTGGGCCGTGTCTCAGTCCCAGTGTGGCTGATCATCCTCTCAGACCAGCTATAGATCGTCGCCATGGTAGGCCATTACCCCACCATCTAGCTAATCTAACGCGGGCCGATCTTTCACCGATAAATCTTTCGCCCGAAGGCCGTATACGGTATTACCACCCGTTTCCAGGAGCTATTCCGTAGTGAAAGGCACGTTCCCACGCGTTACTCACCCGTCTGCCACTATATCGTTCGACTTGCATGTGTTAAGCCTGCCGCCAGCGTTCGTTCTGAGCCAGAATCAAACTCTCAGGTTGAGTTGATCCGACGTTGGACTCCGGAGGAAAATCCGGAGCACTCGAATGCTATAAAGCATATGTTTGCGTATTTGACGGGAACCCCTTTTGTCTTTCCGGGGGTTGCCCGGATCGACCACTATCACAGAGGTGTTCAATCCCTGTGAAGCGATAAAGGAGTTTCCTAAAACGCAATCCGTCGTGATCGTGTGGACCCAGCCTGCCGAAGCGGGCTTTGATGGGTCCGCTGGCAACCACGCCGCCTGCGTTTCTCTTCCTATCTCTTACAATGTCAAACAGCTGGGACCGAGGCCCCGAATACCGCTCTGGAAACTGTGTTTCCGTCCCGGCGAAGTGGCGGCTTATATGGGCCGCAAAATTCCCCGTCAACGACTTTCTTCGCCCTTTCTGCAGAAACTGGAAAAACCTTCCAAAACCCGCAAATTTAGACGAAAGCGCTACCCTTGCGAAGCCGAGAGAACCCGGCCCGCTCAGTCGCAGGCGTTTCCGGTGAGGCGACGTATATAGATGAGCTTCGCCCGGTTAGGCAAGGGCAAAAATCACTCATCCGGCGAAAATTTTCACCAAACTGTCGTTTTCCACAGGCCAGTCCGTCGAAATTTGAGCCTTAGGACGCCAGATAACTCTTAAGGCTTTCCGCTTCGGCTTCGGTTTCAGCGATTTTCCACTTCACCAGGTCGCCAATGGAGATGATCCCTGCCAAGGCGCCATCGCGAATGATCGGCAGGTGTCGAATCCGCCGGTCGGTCATAATAGACAGACATACCTCTAACGTATCGCCCGGCTTCGCCGTGATCACGTTGCGGGTCATCGATTCGCCGACCGTCATCCCAAGCGCGGCTGCCCCGTTACGCGCCATCTGACGGACGATATCGCGTTCAGACAGCACGCCGCAAACCTTGCCGTCGCCATCGAGCGCCACAATCGCACCGATGCGGGCTTCGTCCAGAATCTTCGCGGTTGCCTGCAAGCTTGCAGTGTCGCGCACCGTCGTCACCTCGCCGCCCTTGGTCTTCAGAATCTGTTCTATGATCACCGCTTGATCCTCCCTGTGAGCTTTTTTCTTTTTTGAAGTGTAGCACAAATGAATGCGTACAATCTATTGGCGTGCCGCGATCGAGGCCGTCAGAACGGCGCCAACGACATATCCACCGATATGGGCATCCCAGGCGATGCCGCTGCCAAACATGGCCGGGCCAGCAAATGCCATGATGATGTTGATGATCAAGAACGCCGCCGACGTTTGAAGGAAAGACTTGGACAACAGAACAGGCCAGGTCGCCCTGGGATCAGACATAATCAGGAAGGCGCCGGCCATGATGCCTGACACGCCGCCAGAGGCGCCAATCGCCGGAGCGCTTTCGGGCGCGCGCACAAGGAAAAACAATGCAGCGCCGCCGATGGCAGACGCGAAAAAGATCGTCAGAAACCGCGCCGCCCCAAAGCGCCGCGTCACGCCTGCCCCGACAGCCAGCAACATCACCGTGTTCATGATGACGTGCATCCAGTCGACGTGAAGAAACACGTGTCCAACACTCGCCCACAAAAGACTGAGCGGTCCATAGGCGGCTGTATTGCCGCCGCCATCGACCATCAGGGACAATCGGGCCGGGATCAGCGCGAACTGATAAAACAGCCAGTCTTCAGGCTGTTGGGGCAACAACAGACGCACCGCATGGGCCACCACTATGGCAAGTGTGAGATACACAACAATCGCCGGCGCATTGAAAAAGGGCGCATTAGCGCTGCCGGGAGGACGTGCGTTCATGAGGGACTTGACCTTTCGCATAGGCGGCTGCGTCGCCCCTTATATAGGGCTTGGCACGGGCGTGTCCCGGCAACAAAAAACTCTTGTCCAGCGAAAAACTCGCCCTGTTAACACTTTTGATCCGTTTCGGCACACGCAACAGGCGAGTGTTTCTGAAATCTCGGGAAAACCGTCATTTCCGGCCGGGACGCTTGGTTAATCGGGCCAATTCACGCTCCAGACGATTGGCATACCCGTTGCACTCCCCTCTGGCACGAAACGTAACGAGCGGGGATCAACCCATGAACGCCATAGCGCGCACAACCTTCAAGAGCTTGGCGCTCTTTTTCGCCCTGTCGGTCCACGCCGACGTGTCCCTGGCCCAACAGGCCAGTTACCTCACGGAGTTCGAAAGCCCATACGGCCTTGGCTATGGCCAAGACCAGCGGGGCTTCACCGCCGGAACCCGCGATAGCGCAGGCAACCGCGTCATCGTGAATGGCCTCCTTGAAGGCGGCACGGGACTGGGCACCGGGCTCAACACGGCCTGGGGTCAAACCGGAAATGCCAGTGGCATGATCGGATCGGGCACCGCGATCGGAAACCAACTCAATGTCATCACGACCGGCAATTACAACACGGTCATCATCGACAGCACTCAGATCAACAATGGCGACCAGGACGTCGTGCTCAACGGGGAGCTAGACCTCAATGACTAATTCAATTTCCACCCGCCGGGTCGGCCGCGCGAAAGCTGCTGCCGCCTCCATCCTTGGCGCGCTCGTCCTCACCGGCTGTGTGTCACCTTTCTCCGGAAGCGATGGGCTGTACGCCGAACCGATTGGCAACGCCCCGGTGACCGCCAATCCAACCGACTACTCAGAAGGTCTGGTCTGCATGGGCCACTATGCCCGCGCCAACAACATTCCATCCCCACGCATCGCAGTGGGTCGGATCCTGGACTATACCGGCAAGGCCGACATTGAAGGCGGTCGTCGCGTGACCCAGGGCGCCTCGCTCATGGCGATTTCGGCCCTGGCCAAGTCCGGCGCACGCCTGGTTGAGCGGTTTGACACTTCCGTCAGCGAACTGGAGCTGAAATACGCCAACAACCGTTTGATCGGGGAAAGCACCAGCGATCTTCGTCAGATCATGGCCGGCTCTATCCCTGGCTCTGACTACTACATTGTCGGCGGGATCACCGAGCTGAACTACAACATCCGCTCGTCCGGCCTGGAAGTCTTCGGTGGCGATCTCGATGCCACCGATTTTTCCGGCGTGGTCACCGGCAACCTGTTTGTGATCAACGTTGCCCTCGATCTGCGCATGGTGAACACCGAGACCCTCGAAGTCGTCGATGTGATTTCCTACCAGAAGCAAGTCATAGGACGTGAGCTGTCAGCTGGCATCTTTGACTTTGCCAATGGCAACGTGTTCGACATCGGCTTCGGCGAAGGCGCCCAGGAACCAATCCAACTGGCTGTTCGCGCCACCGTGGAACGCGCCATCCTTGAAATGATGGCCAACCTCTACGGCGCCCCGAGCCCGGAAGTCTGCGGCGAGGTCAATCCTCTGGCGTCCACCAACGGCATCACCGGTGACTTTGTGCCTGCCTACAACACGCTGACGGAAAACAACGCTGAAACCCGCGACGATGTTAGCCGCTGGAACGACAATCGCGAGCCAACCCTGCGCGGTCGCGACTAAGTCGCCTGCGGATGAATGGGAGATACACCATGTCTACACTGACGAAAACACTGCTCGCAGCTGCTGGAACACTGGCCCTATTGGCCCCAGCAGCCCTGGCCCAGGACGATTGCGATGAGTGCGAGGCTCCAGCTTTGCGGTCCCACATCGTGATTGACCAGATCCACACCGGCCACCTGACCTCGGATATGGACGTCACACTCACCGATACGGTTGATACGGCCTCTGCGTCTGCGATCACCACCGGCAACTCTGCTAACGGACTGCTGGCCACCGGCGACCTGGACTATGATGCCACCCAGCAGATGGACGGAGACGCCAACTCATCAGCGTCAATCACCGGCGGCACGGTCACCGGCGCAGCTGTCACGACGGCCACGGCCTATGGAAACGCCTCCAATGCCGGCACATGGATGGGCAACTCCTATGCTCAGTCCGACCAGACGATGAATGGCGACACCACCGCTGCGACCGAAATCGCGCTCATGGGCGCCGGCTCAGTGGCGTCCGCCTCAACCGCCATTGCCAACGTGGCGGCAACCAGCGGCGAGTTCGGGGACAATATGGCCTTCCAGACCCAAGCCTCAAACGGTTCGGTGACGGCCACAACGGATGCCGATTTCTGCTGCGTGGGCGCCACGGCGGCCATTGCAACAACAGCAGGCGGAAACTCTATCACCTCAACCGGTAGCACCACCACTTCGATCCAGGGCGCGGTTCAA
>JBCCAA010000073.1:0-12466 GCA_039815055.1 Pseudomonadota bacterium
ATACTTAGCCATAATATTGAGCCAACGAACTTTGATAGACTATTCAATACGGGTTATATACAGATCTCTGAAGACGCTTTAATCGAAGACGAAGCAGAAAGAATATCTGACATTCTATCGCAAAAATTTGGTGAATAAAGCTTTTCGAGAGGTGATATTCCGCTTAACCGACATAAAACCTAAGCGCAGAGCGCTATTATAACCAAATATCTTCGAAATCCTCCAACTCGTCCCTCAATTCTGCGCTTTCGTGTTCAAAAGCCAACTCACTCGTCACCGGATTGATCATTGGATCAATCCGATTTCCTCATCCCGCAACTTCTTAACCTCATCCCGCAACCGTGCCGCTTCCTCAAACTCCAGGTTCGCGGCAGCGTCGCGCATTTGCTTCTCCAAGTCGGCAATCGCTGCTTGCATATTGTGACCGGGCTCTCCTGCAAGTGGCAAGGCCCCACTTTCGGCCACGCCGCGGCCTCGGCGCGATTTTCCGCCTTTCAGCTGCGTGCGCCCGCCCGTGCTGCGTTTCTCGCCGAGTTCGCCCAGAATGTCGGCCACGTCGCGCTTGATCGTGGTGGGCGTGATGCCGTGTTCCTTATTATGGGCGATCTGTTTGGCGCGCCGACGGTCGGTCTCGTCCATGGCGCGCTGCATGCTGCCGGTGATCTTGTCCGCATACAGAATGACCCGCGCCTCGGCATTGCGCGCAGCCCGGCCAATCGTCTGCACCAGTGACGTCTCAGAGCGCAGGAAGCCCTCCTTGTCAGCATCGAGAATACACACCAGCCCGCATTCGGGAATATCCAGCCCCTCACGCAACAGGTTGATGCCCACCAGCACGTCAAACTCGCCCAGCCGTAGGTCGCGGATGATCTCGATCCGCTCCACCGTGTCGATATCGCTGTGCATATAGCGCACCCGAATGCCCTGTTCAGTGAGATATTCCGTGAGGTCCTCCGACATTTTTTTCGTCAGTGTCGTGACGAGTGTGCGAAGGCCCGCCGCCGTGGTCTCGCGGATCTCGGCCAGCGCGTCATCCACCTGATTGGCACCATCGGCCGCCACGGGGCGCACCTCCACCGGCGGGTCGAGCAGGCCGGTCGGGCGGATCACCTGTTCGGTGAACACCCCGCCCGTGCGGTCCAGCTCCCAGGGGCCGGGCGTGGCGCTGACATGCACCGTCTGCGGGCGCATCGCCTCCCACTCTTCAAAGCGCAAGGGCCGATTGTCCGCACACGACGGAAGTCGAAAGCCATATTCCGCCAGGGTCCGCTTACGGTTGAAGTCACCGCGGAACATGGCGCCGATCTGCGGCACGGTCTGGTGGCTCTCATCGACGAACAACAGCGCGTTTTCAGGGATGTATTCGAACAGCGTCGGCGGCGGTTCACCCGGCTTGCGGCCCGTCAGATAGCGCGAGTAATTCTCGATGCCATTGCAGCTGCCCGTGGCGGCCAGCATTTCCAGATCATACTGGGTGCGCTGTTCAATGCGTTGAGCTTCCAGCAGTTTTCCGTTTTTCTCGAAATGCGCGATGGTCTCTTTCAGCTCTCTCTTGATGGAATCCATGGCCTGGTTCGCGGTGGGCCGGGGCGTCACATAGTGACTGTTGGCATAGATCTTCACCGCCGGCAGCGTGTCATTCCTGCGCCCGGTCAGCGGGTCAAACTCGGTGATGGATTCCAGCTCGTCGCCGAAGAAGGATAGCTTCCAGGCGCGGTCTTCATAGTGGGCGGGGAAGATGTCCAGCACATCGCCCTTCATGCGGAATGATCCGCGTACGAAGTTTATGTCATTGCGCGTATACTGAAGACCGACCAGCTTCTGCGCCATCTCGCGCGGGTCGATGCGCATGCCCTCTTCGATCTTGAAGGTCATGGAAGTGTAGGTTTCCACCGATCCGATGCCGTAAATGCACGACACCGAGGCGACGATGATCGTGTCATCGCGCTCCAGGATTGAGCGGGTGGCCGAGTGGCGCATCCGGTCGATAGCCTCATTGATCGAGGATTCCTTCTCGATATAGAGGTCGCGATTGGGGACATAGGCTTCGGGCTGGTAATAATCATAGTACGAGACGAAGTATTCGACCGCGTTTTCAGGGAAGAAGCTTTTGAACTCGCCATAGAGCTGGGCGGCGAGCGTCTTGTTGGGCGCCAGGATCAGGGCCGGGCGCTGGGTCGCCTCGATGATTTTGGCCATGGTGAAGGTCTTGCCCGTGCCCGTGGCGCCGAGCAGCACCTGGTCGCGCTCATCGGCGCCGGTGATGCCCTCGACCAGTTCGGGAATGGCCGTGCGCTGATCGCCTGCGGGCTCATAGGGCGCGCTCAGCTTGAAGCGGCGCCCGCCCTCGAGCTTGTCCCAGGCGCGATCGGGCCGATGCGGCGCCCAATGCTCCGGCGCCCCGGTGACGGCCTGGAAGGCTTCAAACTCGAATATGGCGGCGGCGTCCGAGACACCTTTCAAAGGCTTGGGCATGGGGGGAATGTAGGGCGGCTTGGCGCGCGCGTTAAGGCGCGACAAGAAAGCGTGGTTCAATACAAAGGACGCTGGTGTGAAACCAAGCATGCCATTGAACTACTGAAGCTCTCCCGTCTCTAGACTACAATTGGCTACAATAGATGAGTATACATCTATCTCTCGGCCCTCTAAAGAGCCGCTCGGACCCCAAACCAAGCCAGTCCGTTTGATGAAACCACCATCATCCGCCATGATGTCTCCTTCAAATATGTGGCCACTATTGAAATGAACTCGTCCCTGGAACACACCGGAATCCAAATCACCTTCCAAGTATCCTAAACCGCGCTCTACGCAGTCCGATTCTTTGTACAAAGTTGCAACAAATCGCCTCTGTATCTCGCCAGAAGAAAAATCATTGGAGACAATCTCATCTCTTTGGTAGACTCTAACAACCCGATTTGATTCAGACCAATCACTAAAATCGTCAACTACAGTTATAGACTTAAAATCCACCTCGATTGACTTCGGGCTTTCCTGAAAAATGTTGTCCAAATTCATCATAAGACCTTGGTAACTATAGGCTGCAAAACTCGCAGAACTAGACTGCTCAGAGTCAGTAAAAACACCGAAACCGCTCGGGCCACAGTCTCGAGTGTTCTCTGTTACCTTACCAAGCCACCACAATTTTTCTTGTGGATTGTAAATCCTTGCATAACCATCTCCAAACAATTCACAACCTGCAGAGCTATCTTGCATGGCAACCAGTGCTGCATCAGAAGCAGCATCCATCAACCGATTGCCGAGTGCAATCATGCCCCGAGCTTCATTAAATCGCTCGCGGGCCTGATTCACTTTATTGAATAATTCTAGCCCAATAAGGTCGCTGGATAAGGCGTCGCCATACCTGATCGAGTTGCCAGCTGGAGGTGGCGCTTCATTACGCTCTTGCTGTGACGTAGCTCGAGGTGAGGATGGCGTTGTCGAAGGGAGCGCTCCCAGTTCTCCCAAGAATAGATCAGGAGATCCGTCACATCCCGCAAAACAGAAGTCCTTTCCTCGAAGGCCACTATCAATCCAAGGCTGCTGGACTCCGCCGGTCACCCTTTCGACTTCGGTAGCAACATGCCGAAACATGGATTCTGATGCCAAGCCGGCTTGGGTAATCCATTTTGCCAATGCCTCTGTATACGGACTATTAGCGCCCCCTCCGTCAGCAGCCGTGGCCCCCGGCTGAGTAGAATAGGCTATCAACGTACCCCGCGTCCGCGCCTCTGACGCAAGCCCCTTCTCACCCCTAAATGCGCTAGGCAATCGGTTGTTGCGACATGCGTCCAAAACAACGAAATTTGTCGAATTGCCCGCGATCGCAAGCTGGCTAAACAAGTCTGCCAACCTTGGCGCTTCACGAAACACGTCCGCATCAGCGTAAATCTCAGCGTCGACTGGTAGAAGAAAGTTCAGGCCATTCAGTTGGACCCCATGTCCGGCGAAATAGACCAAACCTATAGGGTCTTCACCAGCTTTGACGGCCTGTGCCAAACGTTGGCCATGAGCGGAAAAGGCGCTCTCGAGTATTTCTTCTGTGGCATTGTATTCAAGATAGACCTCGAACCCGACTTCTTCCAAAGAATCGCGCATTAACTTTGCGTCATTGATTGGGTTTGGAAGAAAGCGCATGTGATCGTAGGCACTGTTGCCGACCACCAAAGCGATGCGCTTTCGATTGTCGACTTGTGCTTGAGCCTGCGCCATAGCCACGAACAGAAAAAATATTGAGATCAAAGCTCGTAACAGCATCAATATCCCCACACAAATATTTGTTAAACGTAATTGTAGAAGCAAAACAAGATCAAGACGTAAGCGCACGAACGGCAAAGCGCCTACCCCTCCCCCACCACCTCATGCTCGGCGCTGAGATACGCCTCGCCGCGCATTTCGTGTAGGCGGCTGGCAGTGCGCTGGAACTCGAAGCTGCCGTCTCCGCTGGGGTAGAGGTCGTCTGGGGCGGCGGCGGCGGTGGCAATGAGTTTGGTTTTCGCCTCATACAGCGCGTCGATCAAGGCGACGAAGCGGGCGGCCTCATTGCGCTTGTCCGGCGTCAGGGCGGGCACGCCGTCGAGCATCAACGTGTGGAAGGTGCTGGCCAAAGCGAGATAGTCTGACGGGCCAAGCGGGCGGGCGCACAGCTCCTCAAAGCTCATCCGCGCCACGCCGGCCGCCTCGCGCGGTACGGGCAGTTTGCGGCCCTTGATGGTCAGCGCGCACGATTGCGGCGCCGCGCCCAAGGTCAACGCCTGCCAATGGGCGTCCATGGCGGCGTCGGCGTCCGGGCCGAGCGGCGTGTGCCAGACGGGCTGGCCGGTGAGATGCTCAAGCCGGTAATCGCGGGCGCTGGAAAGCTCGTGCACCTCGCACTTCTCTTTCAGCATCGCGATGAAGGGCGTGAACAGCTGGCGATTGATGCCGTGCTTGTAGAGCTCATCCGGCACGCGGTTTGAGGTGGCGACCACGGTGACGCCAAAGCCGAACAGGGCCTCGAACAGGCGCGACAGGATCATCGCATCGGCGATTTGCGTGACCTGAAACTCATCAAAGCAGAGCAGCTGGGCGCTGGCGGCGATCTCCTTGGCGGTGGGGGCGATCGGGTCATCGCCCGCGCCCTTCACGCGCCAGGGGCTGCGCCGGCGTTCGGCCTGGGAGAGCTTGCGCCAGGCGCCGATCTTGTCATGCACGCTGGCCATGAACTCGTGGAAGTGGACGCGGTTTTTCTCGCCCTCAGGCACAGGCGCCAGGGCGAAAAACATGTCCATCATCATGGATTTGCCGCGCCCCACCCCGCCCCAGAGATACAGCCCGCGCGCGGGCTCAGCCTTAGAGAACCAGCCGCCTTTCGGTGCGGTCCGAATGCGTGTTGCCACGGCGTCGAGCAAACCGGCCGCGCGGGCCTGTTCGGGATCGGCGTCCAGCGTGCCAGCGGCAACGCGCGCCGACAGCGCCTCTGTTACAGTCGTCAACGCCTCAGGCTCCGCTGATGGCATTCATGAACGCGGTCAGGGCCTCTGGCGCGACCAACACGGTCAAAACCAGTCCCGCCAACGCGCCGCCTAGATGGGCACCATGGGCAATCATGCCACCTTCACGCCGGGACAGGTAAAAGCTGATGAGCAGGAACCCGACGCCAAACACGATGGCCGGTATCGGGATCGCAAATATGAGGTACAGCATCGAAAAGGGGTAAAAGGGGTAAAACAGGCAATACGCCAGGATCACGCCCGAAACCGCGCCCGACGCCCCCACCGCGCTGTAGCTGAGATCGCGGCGCTTTTCGAAGACCATCCATGCCCCCGCGCCGAGTAGCGAGCCAAAATACACGATAAGATAGCCGGCCGCCCCCAGCAGGTTCTCCAGCGCCGGGCCAAAGAAATAAAGCGTCAGCATGTTGAACAACAGGTGAGTGGCACCCGTATGCAGGAACCCGGAGGTCAGGATGCGATGCCACTCTCCACGCTTGAGCACATTGCCAACGCGGAACAGGTTTTGCTCATAGAAAGCCGGGTTCGAGAAGGCCAGCAGGCTTGCGACTAGATTGGCCCCAATCAGCGCCGATGTGATCGGAAATTGCGTGAGAAAATCCATATTTCCGCCTGGTGTTTGCAGTGCAGCAAGGGATGCCGGAAAGGGCGCGGCGGGGCAAGGGGCGAGGCCATTCGGCCTTGCGCCGGGCGAGAATTCGTTTTTTGTTTGCTCTCGTGGGCGCACTGACAGGATCAAAAATGCTGATCTTCAGAAGGCGTGAATTGGCGGTGCATGGACCCCGTCGCCAATCAGAATCCATAACCACAGCCAAAAGCTCGAGCGTCGCTATAGGCTTAACCTCGGAGCGCTTTGATTTCATTCCCGTTCATGCAACAAATTACAGCCACGCAACAAAGCGGACGGGGCGGGGCAACGCAGGGAAAGAGTCATGGCAGGTATATTTCTCTCTTATAGCCGGGCCGATCGACCCATTGCCCAGGGCATAGCTGAAGCCCTGACAGCAGAAGGTTTCACCGTTTGGTGGGACAAGGTTCTGCGGGCCGGTGAAACCTATGACGAAGTGACCGAGCGCATGCTGCGCGAGTCCAGCGTGGTTGTGGTGCTGTGGTCTCAGACTTCCGTGAAATCCAAATGGGTGCGCGCTGAAGCCACGCTGGGCCAACGCAACGCCACAGTAATTCCAGCCATGATCGAAGACGCCGACCGGCCGATCATGTTTGAATTGACCCAAACCGCAGATCTGATCGGTTGGACCGGAGACCGCACGCAGCCGCATTGGCAGGACTTCGTCACTGATATTCGCGGCGTGATTGATGAGGAAACCGCAGTTGCAGAGCCAGCTGCGCCCGTGGCTGTCGCAGCTCCGGCGCCCGATGCGACGATTGAAAATACCTATTGGATGTCGATCAAGGACACGAGCGATCCCGCCGAGCTGGACTCCTACCTCAAACGCTATCCGGAAGGTCATTTCAGCGATCTTGCGCGAAGCCGAATGGCAGCGTTGTCAGCCCCCGCTGCCGCAGCCGCGGTTTTGCCGCCCCCTCAACCCGCACCGCCCCCGACGCCTCAGCCTGCACCCTCTCCTCCGCCACCGCAACCGGTCGATGGCGAGACAAAGTCCGGGTCCGGGTCGAAGCTACCCCTGATCATCGGCGGCCTGGTGTTGTTGGGCGGCCTTGGATTTGGCGCCACGATGATGATGTCCGGCGACGCCCCGCAAACTGAGGTGTTGACCACAGCAGACACCCCACCAGCGCCGATCCCGCCCGCCGCGCCCGACAGTGAAGACGCCTCAGAAGCAGCCGAAGTCGAAACACCGACACCGACACCCAACTGTGAGATATGCCCGGACATGGTCAGCATTCCCACTGGCAGCTTCACAATCGGATCACCGCCCACCGAAGCCGGCCGCGTCGGCAATGAAGGCCCGCCCGTGGAGATGACCATTGCCGCCTTCGAGATGAGTCGCAGCGAAATCACACAGGCCGAATGGGCGCATTGCGTGGCCGGTGGCGGTTGCAACGGCCTTCGAAACACGGGCAACGACCTGCCAGCCTTTTCCCTGACCTGGGATGACGCGGCGTCCTATGCCAGCTGGCTGGCCCGCGAAACCGGTCGACCTTACCGACTGCCGTCTGAAGCCGAATGGGAGTATGCGGCCCGCGCTGGCACTACGACGGCCTATTGGTGGGGCGATGTATTTGGCGAGGGCCAGATCGTGACGGGAAGCCCATCGCCAGCCGCCTCAGGCGCTGAAAACCCGTTTGGCATGGTTGGCATGCTGACCAATGTCCGCGAATGGGTGCAGGACTGCTACATAAACAACTACACAAACGTGCCCGTGGATGGCAGTGCGGTGACCGCCGGAGACTGCGGCCTGCGGGTCATTCGCGGTGGCAGTTTCCGCCATGGTGCCAGCGAGCACCGCGCCGCAAATCGCGCCCGGGTGGATCGTGGCACGCGCGACCCTGCGGTTGGCTTTCGGGTTGTGGTCTCGTCGGACGGTTCCTGATCCACGTTCAAGTTGCTAAGGTCTTTGCGTTCAACGCGCCAAGACCATAGACTTTTATCGGGTAGAGGCAGGAGCCAAATATGAAGACACGCGCAGCTGTGGCGTTCGAGGCGGGCAAACCGCTGGAGATCTGTGAGGTTGAACTGGGCGGACCTCGCGCCGGCGAAGTTCTGGTCGAGATCAAGGCCACCGGCATTTGCCACACCGATGAGTTCACCCGGTCCGGCGCCGATCCTGAAGGCGCTTTCCCCGCTATTCTGGGCCATGAAGGCGCCGGCGTGGTGCTGGAAGTTGGCCCCGGCGTAACCAGCCTGGAACCCGGCGACCACGTCATCCCGCTCTACACGGCTGAATGCCGCGAATGCGACTATTGCCTGCATCCAAAGACCAACCTTTGCCAGAAAGTGCGCGCCACCCAGGGCCGCGGCGTGATGCCTGATGGCACCAGCCGGTTCTCCATCGATGGCAAGCCGATCCTGCATTACATGGGCTGCTCGACCTTTGCCAATCACACGGTTTTGCCGGAAATCTCGCTCGCCAAGGTCCGCAAGGACGCGCCGTTTGACAAGATTTGCTATATCGGCTGCGGCGTGACCACGGGCATCGGCGCGGTGATGTTCACCGCCAAGGTGGAGTTCAATTCCACCGCCGTTGTGTTTGGCTTGGGCGGCATTGGGCTGAATGTCATCCAGGGGCTGAAACTGGCCGGCGCCAAACAGATTGTCGGCGTGGACCTGAACCCCGCGCGCCAGGCCATGGCCCGCCAGTTTGGCATGACCGACTTTGTGAACCCGAAAGACCATGATGGCCATGACGGGCTGGTCGGCCATCTGGTTGAGCTGACCGGCGGCGGGGCGGACTACAGCTTCGAATGTATCGGCAATGTAGACGTGATGCGCGCGGCGCTGGAATGCTGCCACAAGGGCTGGGGCGAAAGCATCATCATCGGCGTGGCCCCGGCGGGCGCGGAAATCTCGACACGGCCGTTCCAGCTTGTAACCGGGCGCGTCTGGAAAGGTTCAGCCTTCGGCGGCGCGCGCGGACGCACCGATGTGCCGGCCATCGTCGATATGTATATGGAAGGCCGCATAGATATCGACAGCCTGATCACCCACACGCTGAGCCTGGACGACATCAATAAGGGCTTTGACCTGATGCATGCGGGTGAGAGCATTCGCAGCGTGGTGGTGTACTAGGGCGTCGAACCAGTGTTCACCCACGTCCATCTTGGCAGCAATGATGTTGCGCGCTCGAAAGCCTTCTACGATGCGTTGTTCGAGACGCTCGGCGGGGCGCGCAGCTGGAAAGACCCTGAGCGCAATCGATGGTTCTGGCTGCAGGGCGGGCAGTTCCTCGTCGTCGGCGAACCGCTTGATGGCGCCCCCGCCACGGCGAGCAATGGTCTCACCATCGGGTTTTCGGTCACCGGGCCGGAGCAAGGCGATGCCTGGCATGCGGCTGGGCTCGCAAACGGTGGCAGCGAATGCGAAGGCGCCCCGGAAATTCAGGACAGCAATCTCGCCGGCAAGATCTATCTCGCCTATCTGCGCGATCCCGACGGTCACAAATTGTGTGCGCTGCACCGGTTTGAAGGCGATTGAGCATTTCCAATGAAACCAACCGTGTCTGTGCCGCGTAAAACGCATATGATCTCGGAGATTGCCCCATGCGCTTTGCCCTCGCCGCGCTCGCCGCGCTCGCCCTTGCGCCCATGAGCGCGCTCGCCACGGAAGAGCCGGATCACACCGTGGTGGTGCAGGAAGACCGGTTCCAGATCCGCGCCTATGAGCCGATGATCCTTGCCGAAGTGACGGTTGAGGGAGATTTGGGCCAGGCCAGCAATCGCGGGTTTCGCGCCCTGGCCGATTATATCTTCGGCAACAATCTCGCCAGCACCAAGATAGACATGACAGCGCCAGTGCTGCGCGAACCGTCACCTCAAAAGATCGACATGACCGCCCCGGTCTTGCGTGAAGCCAACCCGGCAGGCGACTGGACCGTGACGTTCGTGATGCCATCACAATGGACGATGGAGACTTTGCCCGTTCCGAACAATCCGGACGTGACCATCCGCGAAGTCACCGGCCAGGTCCTGGCCGCGGCGGAATTTCGTGGATCAGGGTCCAGCCGCAACTTTGCCCGCTGGGAGGGCGAACTGGTCGCATGGCTCGGGCGCGCAGGCTATGAAGTGACCGGTGCGCCCCGCTATGCTGGCTATAGCGGCCCGTGGGTGCCGAGCCCCATGAAGCGCCAGGAAGTGTTGATACCCGTCGTGGAAATCTCTTCAGAAGACAGCTGACAAGCGGCGGTACAGCCGTTAATCGAGAGCCATGACCCTTACTCAAATCTCCGCCTGGCGCTCTTTTGGGGGCACACTGTTTGTCGATGACCATGAAAGCGCCGTGCTGGGCTGCACCATGCGATTTGCGGTCTACACGCCGCCCGGCGAGGGTCCGTTCCCGGTGCTGTGGTATCTGTCGGGGCTGACATGCAACTGGTCGAATGTAATGGAGAAATCCGGCCTGCAGGAACATGCCGCAAAGCACGGCGTCATGGTGGTCGCGCCAGACACCAGCCCGCGCGGGGAACATGTCGCCGACAATGACACCTATGACATGGGCCAGGGCGCTGGATTTTATCTCACCGCCACACGCGCACCCTGGGCGGCGAACTACAAAATGGACCAATATGTCACCGACGAGCTATCCGCACTGATCGCGGCGAATTTCCCGGCGAATATGGAAAAACAGGGCATTTTCGGCCACTCCATGGGCGGGCATGGCGCGATCACGTTGCATTTGAAAGACCCGGAAACCTACAGATCCTGTTCAGCCTTTTCCCCAATCACCTCACCGATCCAGGTGCCCTGGGGCCAGAAGGCATTCGAGACCTATCTTGGCCCGCTCTCGGTGGCCTGGGAGGGGTATGACGCCACTGAATTGGTGAAACAGCGCCAATCGCGCGCTGATATCCTGATTGATCAGGGTGAGGCCGACCAATTCCTCGCAGATCAGTTAAAGCCGGATCTCTTCCTGGACGCGTGCCGACACCATGGCCAGACCGTCACCCACAGGCTGCATCCCGGCTACGACCATTCCTATTATTTCATCGCCAGTTTCATGGAAGATCATATCGCCCACCATGCGGCCGCATTGCGCTAACGGCGGACCCTACGCAGCTTTAGACCCCGCCGCACCCTTTCCCCCACAATTGGGGCATGCGCCATTCACCAGATTGGACCGCAACTCATAGCGCACGGCGCGCAGTTTCGGATCATACACCGTGCGTTCCGGTACCACTGTCACCGCACAGCCCTTGGCGCGCCAATAAGCTTCAATCTTCGTGGCCAACTCATTGGCCTCGTGCTCAGTCATTTCGTTCTCCGCTCTCATTGGCGGCGTCCCGGAACACATCTTCGAAATCGGCGTGCGCATCGGCTTCGGCCTGCAATTGAATCGGTTTCTCGGCCCCCCGCCGATCTTCCATTGCTTTCAATTTCCGAACGACCGCAGATTCTGCGCTCTCTTTAATGTTTTCCACAGATCAACCCCTCATGAGGCTGGGGTATAAATGAACGCAAATGAATGCTGCCTGAATATTTGCCTTCGCCCAATACAGTGAACGGCATTAGGCCTTTGTTTAGGGTTTTATTCAGGTTGTTTGAATAAAATTTCTAACAGTTTAGTCAGGTTTAGGCATAGTTCGCGCTTGAACCCAAAGGACACGCATAAAAATACCCCACCGGTTGGGGCGGGGCATTTTTTGAACGGATGGGCAGTTCAAATCAGGCGGCAGCAGCTGCGCTTTGTTCAGCGCCATCGGCCATCTGGGCCAGGCAAAAATCTTCAAACGAATCCGGGCGCTGAATGAAGCGATTGAATGGCAATGCGCCCTTTCCGATGGCCGCCGGAGCGATGTTGGCGCCGCAGCGCCGCGCGGTTGCAACGGCATTGTCGCGCTGGTCACTGGCCGAGACGACCGCGATGCGGTGCGAGCCCATATTGGCGATGCGTGCAATCGTCATATCCGGGTCGAAGCTGTCTGGAAGCGTCAGGTCGAGCATCACCAGGTCGAAGCGTTCAAGCCGCAGCTTGATCTCCGCGTCCATGAGCGTGGTGGCCATCACCAGGTCCACCTGAACCCGGGCACGCGCCGCCTTGTCCGCGGCAATCGCCAGCATGTCCCGAACTGGCTCATGATCTTCAACCCACAACACTTTCATCGCGCACTCTACCCTTGTTTCAACGCCTTAACAGATGACGAGAGCGGGCAATTATGCCCCCGCTTTCCGACAATATGGCAGGGTTCGGGGGGTGCCCGTCCACGCGCCGCAATGTCGGGGATCAGCGCGCTTCCTGCGCCCGCTCCGTCGATGAGCACAAGAAAACATGGACGTGGTTTCAGGGGCGTAAACCAAACCCTGCGCTGGAGTTAACCAAGGCGTTTTTCTGAAGTTTTTTG
>JBCCAA010000070.1:0-12846 GCA_039815055.1 Pseudomonadota bacterium
GAATAGTAGCCGAAGAATGGCAATTGGTGGCTGTATCCGGTTGGCGTGACATGTCCGCTGAAGGTGCCGTCCGGGCGATAATCTGCCGTGGTTGTGCCATCGCGCGTGGTCAGCTGCCAGCGCCCGACAATCGTGTTTTGGCGGTTCATATTCACGATATAGTCCGGCATCGACGCCTGTTGGATCTGGGCGTGAGCGGGCGGCTTCGCGGTTTCGCCGGTGGCCACAATGGCGAGCGCGGTGATCGCAAGGGTGAGGGGTCTGAGCATGTTCGGTCTCCTGAAAGGTGGATGGCGCGTGGCCATTGCCAGCAGGAAACACGGGTCTTGGATGATGGGCTGTGAGCCCGGTCACAGGGCGGGCAAAAACTACCAGCGCCGAGATAGTCCCAGGGTTAAACGACTATCGGTGGCGGATTGTCCGAAGGCGGTCGAACTATCTTCAGATGACGTCAGCTGTCCATCGACGCGCAATTGCCATGCCTTGTTCCGGCTCTCGACGGCCAGGCCGGCGGACAGCACCACGGCATCTCCCAGTTCCACGGTGTTGCCGCTGTCGGCGAACCGTTTACCGACAAAAGCAACGCCACCACTTGCGCGAAAAAAGCGTGGATCGACCCAAGTGGCTGACACCTGTGCGGTTTGCTTTGGCACAACCGGTAAATCCCGCCCTTTGAACAGTCCGCTGTCAATGTCGCCTTCATTCAGGGCGACCTCTGCAGAAAGCGCAAGGCGCGGGCCAACGCGAATATCAGCGCCTATGGCGAGCCTGGTCAGGGAGGCGTCGCCTGCGAAGAAAGCGATCTGGCCGATGCGTTCACCCGGTAGGCTGGCACTGACGTTCTCCAGGTCCTGATGCTCTGCCGTGGCATGTACAAAGACGGCGCTGCTGGGTTCTGCCTCGAAGCGCACAATCGCGCTGTCGGTACGTTCCGATGTAATGCCCAGGTCTTCACTGGGCAGCAGGCCAATCGCGCCGATGGGGGCGATGGAGTCGATGCCGGGCAGGGGGCGTGTGCGTTGCAACGCCACGCGCAGCTGGTGGTGGTCGCTGCGCAGCGACAAGCCCACCCGCGGATCAGTTTCAAACCTGTCTTCGCTCAGGTCCGTGGGTGCAAAATCGCTTTCCAGCTCGCTTTCATGCCAGGTTGGAAAGACACCAAGCTCCAGTTCTGCATTGCCAAAGTCCCAGTTGCCCATGGCATGGCCTTGAATGGCGGCGCTTCGGCTCGACAGTTCGCTGTCCAGCGGCAGGGCTTCGCCCAGGTCGAACGTGGTGACGGCTCCCATATTGGCAAAGTCTGCAATGGCGCCCGCGCCTGTGATGCTGAATGCCAGTTCGCGAGTGCGAGTGTCCACATCAATCGCCGCATATTCCAGACCAACGGAGAAGTCGCCATTGCCACGGCTAAGGATGCGCCGACTTTGCAGCGAGACGATTGTGGCATCCGATTCAATGTCGAAGACCGGATCTGTGTCGTCTGAGAGTGGCAGCAGCGTCTGGCCCACCGGGGTCGTGACAGGCAGGTTTGCAGGTGGGTCGACGGCCAGGATGGCCTGGCCAGGCGCGCTGAATGTCGTATCGAAAAATTGCCGCGCCGCGAGCGCCTGCGCGTTTTCGAGCCCAAGCGATACAGCGAGAGAAAAATCAAGAGGATCGAGACTGCTGCCGAATGCCGATGGATTGTCGAACGAGCGGTCGCTCCACCCCATTGAGGCCTGAAACATCCACCGGTCGGTGAAGCTCTCGCGGAACGTATATCCCGCGCCAACAACCACATTGGTCGTTTCTTCGCGATCATCGCGGTCGAGGATACCGAAACTGCCTGGCAATTCCTGGTCGCGATGATCCACGGTCAGGCGACCCAGAAATCCATGCTGCCCGTCACGCACGCTACCGGCGCGCAGGGACACAAGCGCGGACTGATTGGTGTCATTGTCCACGGGGCCGTTGGCCTCTCCAATAGACACAAAACCGGCAAGCGCGATTGGCTGACGCGGCGTGCGAATAAGCGCCTGACTGTCACTGGCAAATTGCAGGTTGGAGGTGTCATCGGAGCCGACGCTTGCAGACACATCCAGGGTCTGCTGTACATCCGGCTCGCGGAAAAAAGTAGCAAATCGATTGGGATAGGTCACTGAGAGGGGATCCAGCAGCAGGCCGATGCTCGTGCTCGACTGGCGCGCCAGGGCGTTGGGATAAAGCTGGGCGAAACCAAACGCACTGTTGGCATCGGCCTGGGCGCGCGCGAGGCTGGAATAGTATTCGCCCTGCGCGGGCAAGCCTGCATATTGGAACGCGCCGCCAATATCGATGCGTCCGCTCTGGCTGGCGGGCAACTGCACCAGCCCGGCCGCTGCGTTACGGCTTTTGGCATCCCAGGCCGCGCGGGCGAAATCCACCGCGTCGTCGGCGCGATACTGGTCCTGGGCCATTGCCGAAGCGATGCGGGCCGCAACCGGATCATTTGGGTCGAGCCGCATCGTGTTCTCGATAACGTCAATGGCAACATCGCGTCGGCCTGCCTGCCAGTGCGCAATGGCATCCAATTGCGATGCGCCTGTTCGGTCCGGATTGGCCGCGATAATGCGGCCCGTAGCGTTGCTTGCCCGGTCGGGCTCTCCGGCCATCACGTCACGGATGGCGAGCACGGCCTGAACTTCAGGGTGCAGCATTGCATCCGTGCCGCGGAAGACATCCAACTCCGCATCTGCGCGGTCGAGCCGGTCCATGGTCAAATGAACATACGCTTTGCCAGCAACGGCAATCGGCTCTGTCGGGTCGAGCGCGAGGGCTTCATCATAGAATGCCAGCGCGTGATCGGGGCGGCCATCGGCCACCGCCAGCTGGCCAATCGCGACTTTGGCGGTCACTTGCTCAGGGTTGAGCTCGGCGGCGCGTTCAAGCGCGACAAGCACCTCGCCCGCGGATGCACCGCCTGCAGAGGCCAGATAGAGCGCGCGCCAATACCAGGCTGCGGCCGAATCTGGCGCCAGAGCAATCGCGTCTGCAGTGGCGGCTGAAACGGCATCATCATCGGCCTGAAGCACGCCGATCTGCGCGGCCAGCAAACGGTGACGCCAATCTGCGGGTGCAATGCGAGCGCTCTCATCTGCCAGCTCTCGGGCGACATCATAGCGGCCCGCATAAGCCTCCAGATAGGCGCGCAGGGCCGATGAGCTGAGGTCGCGGCCATGGTCCGCCTCATAAGCGTCCAGTTCCCGAATGGCCTGCGGGAAGTTTGCAAGATCGATTTGCGCACCGATGCTGGTCGCGTTTGCAAGCCGGGTCTGCTCCGGGGCAAGTCGCCACAGATCGAGTGCTGCGAGTTCGGTCTGCGCTGTCATGGGATCACGCTGCATTAAGGCCATGAGCGCCTTGGCCAGGCCGGCTTCATCGGCCGGCACGGCGCCTAGGTCATTCAGGTCAACGCGTGCGGCCCGCGGTTGAACGTCTGCAAGGCTTTGCCAGACCGGCACCATGTCGCTGGTGGCCGATGCCACCACGGGCTTGAACGGCAAATAGGTGATCCAGTCAGAACGAGGCGTCAGCGCCCAGCGTGGCCGATCCGACGGCAAGATCAGAAGCTCAAATTCCGGCGCCAGGCCCGGGCGGGCAATGGCGGAGGTGCCCGCCGTCACTGAAAGCTCGCCAAGGGCGTTGAAAAACCGGACGTCGCCGTCCAGCACAACAAGGCGCGAGGTGCCGTCGGCGGCGACCTCCATATACCAGTCGGTTCCGCGCACGGCAGCGGTTGCGGTGGGGGTTTCAACGATGACGCCCTGGTCGGGGCGGCTGGCGCGAGACCAGAGACGTCCCAGACCAAGCTCAAACTTGCGTGGCGCGCCTGCACCGCCGGGATCGGCAACCGCCATCTGCGTGTTGGCATGAAGGCGGATATAGGTCCGGTCGGTGAAGCTGATGCCCATGCCGCCATAGGCGCCGGTGCGCAGCATGTCTCCCGCCGCCAGATCCTGGCCAAGAACGACATCGCGCCAATCGCCAAGCTCGACAGGCGTGAAGTCTTCCTCACCCTTCACATCCACAACATCGGCAATCACCGTACCATTGCGCGTTTCCAGAATTTGCGCATAGGCCGGAATGAGCGCGGCTACGACCAGGCCCACCAACACGGCAAAAAGAACTCTACAACTTGACGGCATTGCTCCAACTCCCCTTGCTAGGCAGACTAAGATAGAGGTGGAAATGTCAAGGCGAATCGCGCCCGACGTGAATCTGAAGACGATTGTTGAACTGGCCCGCAGCACGCTGATCGCGGCGGGCTTTACGCTGTTTGCCTGGCTTTCGGTGGCGGCCTTGGATCTTTCCGGCCGTTTGAAACAGACCGACCTGGCGGCTGGCGACGTCATTGCGTCGCTCTTTGATCGGCCCGTTGCCAGCGGCGAGATCATTGTCGTTGCCATCGATACGCCCAGCTTCCAGTACTTCAACACGCCATGGCCCTGGCCAAGACGGGTTTATGCCGATCTGTTGCGCGCCGCCGACGAAGCTGGCGCCAGGGCGGTCATCTTCGATATCGTTTTCGATGCTGAGACAACCGATGACCCGGCCTTCGCCAGCGCCATTTCGGCGTTTGGGCCGGTCGTCCTGGCAGCAGAACGCAGCGTGTTGAGCACGCCCCAGGGGCTGATCCTAACCGAAGCTCATCCTGCCAGGCGCCTCAAAGACGCGGCCAGCGCGATCGGATTTGCCACGCTCCCCCTTGATGGCGACGGACGTTTACGGCGTATGCCAGCCGAAAATGATGCGCTGGGATACGCTGCTGCCGAGGTGGTGTCCGGTGTTTCAGTGCCAACGACCGCCCCCACATATATCCGCTACCGCACCCCGGCGGCCCCGACGCGCATCTCATATTACCAGGCGCTGGACCCGCAGAACCGGCTGCCGGATGGGCTACTTGAAGACAAGATCCTTCTGGTCGGCCTCGCGCTCGATGCCAATCCAACCGGCACAGCCGTGGGGGACGCTGTCCTTCTGCCAAACTATGCTGGCGGCACCGCACCGCGCCCCGGCGTGGAGGCGCAGGCCGCCGTTCTTACCACCGCGCTTGCCGGTGATGCGTTGCTGCCTGCGCCAGCTTGGCTGACAGGGTTTGCGTTGTTCTGTGCGCTTTGTGGATCGGCGATACTTCTTGCCGTTATGGACCGGTCGCTGTGGATGGGGCTTGGCGGTTATGCGGCTTTGGTGTCGGGCGTGTTCGCTGTGTTCTGGTTGGCCAGAGCTGCGGGCCATGTCGCTGAGCCGGGCGGTCTGTTCACAGGGCTTATTGCGGTGGCTGCCGGCCAGACTGCAATCATTGGCGGCTTTGCCCTTGCGGCCAGGCAACGACTGGCGGCGGGGTTTTCGCGCTATGTTTCGCCTGACATCATGCGGCAAATCCTTAACGCGCCACAGCCGCCGGAGCTTGGCGGAGAAGACCGCGAGGTCTCCGTCATCGTGACCGACCTTGAGGGGTTCACGGCGCTCATGGACCGTCTACCCCCTGCCGAAGGTGCGGAGTTGCTGCGCGATTATCTCGACCGGCTGTCTGCAGTCATCCTGGAGCATGGCGGTTTGATCGACCAGTTCATTGGCGACAGCGTCATTGCACTGTTCAACGCCCCGCTTGACCAATCCGACCATGCCGCGCGCGCTGTGGCTTGCGTCCTGGCGCTTGATGAAGTCGCCGAAGCGTTTCGCGCTGAGCGGGCACACGGTGGCATTGATCTGGGCGCGACCCGGATCGGCGCGGCAACCGGGCGCGCCGTGGTCGGAAATTTCGGCGCGCGGGAGCGGTTCCACTACACGGCCATGGGCGATGTGGTGAACACCGCATCTCGGCTGGAAAGCGCCAATAAGGCCGGTGGGACACGCATACTGATCAGCGACGTCCTTTATGCCGCTGCCGGCGCGCCCTCCGGGTTTGGCGAGGTCATCCAAGTGGAACTTCGCGGCAAACCGGACCCGGTTCTGGCCCGGCCCGGCGGATAATCTGAAGAAATTTTGAGAGTGTGAGCCGGTTCACATCGCCCATCCATCGGCGGTGGCAAAACAGGCTCATCGGCGGAACACAAACCACCCCGCTGGCAACTCTCAAAAGGAACTGAACCGATGAAAACCCTTGCTAAAATCGCCCTCGCTGCTCTGGCCCTCACCACCGCCGTCACCGGCACGGCCGCCGCTCAGGACTACAATGACTGGTCAACGATGAGCGCCTGGGGCTTGGAAATGGTCGATGAGTACGGCAACACCCACTATGTCGATCCATACGCCTATGACTCACAGGTCGACATCTACGGCAACGTCTACTCCGATTACTCCGGTCAGATGGATCCAAGCCTGGGGATGTATGATCTGACACCAGCCTGGAGCGACAATTCCTACGGCTACGGCGGCACGACCGAGAGCTTCAGCTACCTCGACTCCAACCCATATGCTGGTGCCACGTCGTCCCATGACAAATTCCTCGAAAGCATCTGGGAGTAATCCTCCGACCTCCCCCTAGAACCACATTGAGCCCGGCGTCCTGCGCCGGGCTTTTTTGTTTATTATCAAAGTGGAAAATGCGTCTCGGTGTGATCTGGCTCACAGCCCGGCGGGGCGCGATGGGGTTTATTTCCGTTATCGCAATCGAGCGCGAGGACTTCTTGAAAGGACGATAAAATGAAGACCGTGATTTCCATACTCGTGGCCGCCACGCTGTGTGCTGGCAACGCTTTAGCCGATGCTCCATTGTCAGGTGACACCTTTGGCGAAGTCACGCCGAAAAACCATGCCGAAGCCGTGTCGAAGGCCAGCCTTAAGTCGGAGCTTGTCCATGATGATGAAGGCTGGGGCATACCGACGCCTTGCATCAATGATCCTGAGGCGTGTTCATACGGGCAGTCTTTCGGCTTTCACGATCCGTATTTCGATCCATCGTCATTCAATCAAAGCTGCATGGCCAATGACTGTTTAACCAGAGAGTATGATCTGTCCGACACGGGCATGCTGTATGACCCATATACTGGCGATCAAGATCCAGCATATGAGGCATTCATGGACGCAATCTGGAACGATTAGGCCGCCCCTGATCGTTGGCCTAGATGCAGACCGGGTCTGAAAAGCGTAGGCTGTCAGCCATATGCTCGGCGAACAGTTTGGCTTTGCCGCGCAGTTTGCCGCTGGTCCAGACCGCGTGAACCGCCAGCGGCTCGCCGAGCCACCCCGGAAGCACCTGCACCAGATTGCCCGCTGCAACATCGGGGCAAACCAGCCAGTCCGGCGCCAGGAACATGCCCATGCCGTCCAGTGCGCCCTGCAGCAGAACTTCGCCGGATGAGGCGCTCAGACGGCCATCGACCTTGATGTCCACCTCCGCCTCGCCGTTCGACAAGGTCCAGTCGCGCGCCCTGGGTGACTGACGGAAGATCACAGCTGGCAGGTCTTCCAGATCTTTCGGTTGGGTGGGCGCGCCGTGGCGTTTGATGAAATCCGGCGTTGCCCAAATGCCGCGTCGAGTTTCGCCCATACGTTTCGCCATCAGGCTGGAATCGGCAAGCACGCCCAGGCGGAAGGCGAGATCTACGCCTTCCTCGACAAGATCTGTAATCGCATCATCGGCAATCACATCGCATTTAATGTGTGGGTAAAGCTGCAGGAAAGTGGCGATCTGCGGCGAGATCAGCCGGCGCGCCATAGAGTTGGCCGCAGAAATGCGCAGCAGGCCGACCGGCTCATGGTCCAGCTCCCGGGCTTCGGCCTCGGCCTCATCGAATTCCTGAAGGATGATCGCAGAGCGCTCATAAAACCGCTGTCCGGCTTCAGTGATCGATAGCGCGCGCGTGGTGCGCTGGAACAGCTCGGCACCGAGCCGGTGTTCCAGGTCCTGTATACGCCGCGACACTGTGGGTTGACCTATCCCCATATCGGCTGCGGCCTTTGAAAAACTGCCCGCATCCGCCACCCGCATGAACAGGCGCATCGCATCAATCCGGTCCATGAGGAAACTCCGTCCGTCCTGGACTCTAAATTTGTATGTAATAGGCGCGATACAAGTCGTCAGTCGCCGGGTTCGAGTTTGTCAGGGCGTTCACCGGGTTTTGCTTCGCCTATTGGTGATCCACCATTGGTTGCGGTCAGGAACACCGGTGACTCAATTCGAAATCTGATGAGGTTGTAGGCGCCACTCTCTTTGCGCCAGGTCATGAAGAACTTCGCGGCTTCTGCCTCGAATGTGCCGTCCACTTCACAAAAGACGAATGTGCCATTCAACTGATCGGTGCTTGCTTGAGTTTTCCAATTGCAGACCGGTTCCTGCAAGCTTTCCAACGCCCCGAGCTGACTGGCTGTACTCAATATCGAGGAGAGTGTGGCTTTGTCTGGCCTGCCGAGTTCGCCCCACCGGGACATGATCGTCTCAGGCTGCCATTCAATCGCAAGTTCTCTTATCAGTGTTTCTGTTTCGGTGGATTGACGTGCAGACGCCGCGAATCCGCTAGCAAATGTCATCCCACACATCGTTATCAAGCCGCCACCCAGCACCAAACTACCAACAATCCAAACCCACTTTGGCATACCAAACGTCCCCTTTTGATCCCGGTGCAACTGTAATCGTGGCCGCACAATTTTAGCAAGCTATGCGCGAATTGCATCATGGTTATGGCCACGTGCCAACTACCGGGCGCGCGCCGGCAGGTCCATCTTCCAATCATCGTCAGCGGGATGGTCCCGCGCCGCCGATCTCTTAAAGGAGGCCTCGATGGCCAATTTCACACTTCACGATGAGACCACCGCACCAGACCGAGCACGCCAAACGCTCGCGGGCGCCAAATCAAGCCTGGGCTTTGTTCCATCTCTTTATGCTGTGTTTGCCGAAAACCCGGCCGTGCTTGAGGCATATCAGACCCTGTCTGGCCACTTTGGCAAAACCGGCTTCACGCCGCTGGAGCAGCAAGTCGTCACGATCACAGCCAGCGTTGAAAACGAATGTCATTTCTGCGTCGCCGCCCATTCAACCATCTCCGCTGGCCAGAAGCTCGACATGGATGTGATCCACGCGGTTCGCGACGACCGTCCGATCAACGACCCGCGCCTTGAAGCGCTGCGCCGCTTCACCAAGCAGGTGGTGGTCCAGCGCGGCTTTGTGGCCGATGCCGATGTGGACGCGTTCATTGAGGCAGGCTGGGACCGCGCCGCCGTTCTGGGCGTTATTCTCGGTGTCGCGCTGAAAGTGGTGTCAAATTACACAAACCATGTCGCTGAAACACCGGTGAACGAGCAGTTTAAAGCGTTTGAATGGGCTCCGCGCCGAGAAACTGTCGACGCCTGAACCACGCCTGTTCCCTTCACAAAGTCGGCCCGCCAGAGCTTTGCGCTTTGGCGGGTTATTATTGTTTAAATACAGAGTGTTAATAACGTTTTGCGCACGTAAAAGTGAGCCCGGATCACCAGGGTTTGGTTCGCAGTTGATCCGCTGAAGTGGCATCTGGAAGTCATCGAAACACAGCGAAGGACACCCACCATGATCGACCGTATCAAACAATTCTCCCCCCATATCATCGCCGGCTTCGCCAGCCTCGTTTTCCTCGATAGTCTACGCTTCAAATTCACCAATGCGCCTGAAACCCAGGTGATCTTCGGGAAGCTCAACGATTGGGCGGCCACGCTCGGCGCTGACGGTCTGTTCGCTCAGACCGGCCTGTTCAGCCAATATGTGATCGGCAGCGCAGAGTTGATTGCCGCCACGTTGTTGATTGTGGGCATCCACCCAGCCCTGCGACGCTTGCAAGCCGTGGGCGCTCTGGTCGCTTTTTCTGTCATGACCGGTGCGGTGAGCTTCCACCTCTTCACCCCGCTCGGCATTGATCCGAACAATGATGGCGTCGGCCTGTTCGCAGCTGCCACAGTGATCTGGTTCACCTCAATCGCCCTCTTCATGATTCGCCGTAAGGAACTATCTGCGATCGGTAGCGGCATGGTTTCCGTGCTGTTTACAGAGCGTGTGACCTTGCCGCGTCTCGTCTCCACCACCCCAGCTGAAACCCTCGGAGCTTAAGTCACATGAAACTGCGCACACTCATCGCCGCCGGCGCAATCGCCCTCATCCCGGCTATCGCTGCGGCCCCTGCCGCCCATGCCGACAAGGCCCCCGTTTACACAGGTGTCTTCAACAATGTCGCCGTCGAAGGACATGACGCGGTGGCCTATTTCACCGAAGGCCGTCCTGTGAAAGGCGACAGGGATTTTTCGACCACCTATGAAGGCGCCGAATTCCGCTTCACCAGCCAGGCCAATCTCGATACTTTCCTGGAAGACCCGGCAGCTTACGCCCCGCAATATGGTGGTTACTGCGCCTGGGCGGTTTCCCAGGGCAGCACGGCCAAGGGCGACGCCGATCACTGGAAAATCGTCGATGGCAAGCTCTACCTGAACTACAACAAGTCCATTCAGGAAACGTGGGAAACCGACATTCCCGGTTTCATCCAGTCCGCCGACACCAACTGGCCGACCGTCCTTCAATAACCACATACCCCCTACTCGATTGCCTCAACTTTCCCCCTTCTTGAATGAAGGGGGCTTTTTCTTTTTGCCCAATCGGGTGAGAAAGATCACCACTCTGAAGGGGGTTCTGCCATGCGTTTGACTGTTCTTGCTGCTGTTGTGTTCTGTGTTTCTGCCTGCGCCAGCGCGCCAGAACCGTCTGATCCCGAAGCGTTCAGCCGCCAGGCCGCGCTGTCGCTGACTGAGGAGTTAAGCCGGGATGCCTTGTTCGGCCGTGCGCCAAACACCGGCGGCAGCACCAAGGCGCAGGATCTGGTCACAGCGCGCATGGCCACGCTAGGGCTGATCCCGCTTGGCGAAGACGGCTACCGTGACCCGTTCGTGTACGGCGATTTCGCAGATCGCGAAACGGGCGAGTCAGAGACGCCGAACCTGTTGGGTGTAAACCTGATTGGGAAGATCGAAGGCCGGTCCGACAGCTCGCTTGCCCTTGTGGTGACAGCCCATTACGATCATGTCGGCGTTATAGAAGGTGAGATCTACAATGGCGCCGATGACAATGCCTCTGGCGTTGGGGCGCTCATGGCTGTGGCCGAGTATTTCACCATCGCCCAACCGAGATACGATGTGATTATCGCTGCGCTTGATGCCGAAGAGACAGGGTTTCACGGCGCGCGAGCTTTGGTTTTAGACCCGCCGCTGACCAGTGAGGTCATGGCGGCGAATTTGAACCTCGACATGGTCGCGCGCGGCGACAATGGCAATCTCTGGGCGTCGGGCGCATCCCACACGCCGGCTCTGGTGCCGCTTATCGAAGCGGTTGCAGCCGACGCGCCGGTGACCTTGCAAATGGGCTTTGATACGGGCGAAGGTCGCGATGACTGGACCATGTTGTCAGACCATGCGGTGTTCTTCCGTTCTGGCATCCCGCATCTCTACCTCGGCGTGGAAGACCATGATGATTACCACACGCCGCGCGATGACTTTTCCAAGATCGACCAGGCCTGGTTCGCGTCCAGCATGGAAACCATAGTCATGGTTGCCGCGGCCATGGCGGAAGACCTGGACGAAATCGAGAAAGAGTAAGGCGGCCGATCTACAGGCCGGATGCCCGGCCTTGAGCCGGGCGCTCGCTGAACCTAGTGCTCAGCCAGCTCGCCGCGCCACCAGCGTATGTTGCCGCGCGACCGGGGCGTAATCGACAATCTCTTCAACGGTAAACCCGGCCTCGGTGACCCATCCACTGATTTGATCGCGGCGCATGAAGGTCACCAGCACATCGCGGCCAAGCTGGCGCAGCGCCCAGCGCACGGGCGCGGGGTAGAATTGTTTCGTATGGAGCGGGTTTCCAGCCTCAAGGAAGGAGACAATCAGTTTGCCGCCGGGTTTGATCACGCGGGCGACTTCGCTGAGATACTGCCGGGTTTCCGCATGGTGAATGTGGGTGAACACCGACATCACCAGCATCATGTCAGCCCAATCATCATCGGCGGCCAGGGTGAAGCCGGACTGGACCTCGAACCGCCAGTCCTCGCGCGCCGCCTTTTCGCGGCCATAGGCGAGAAGATCGGCCATGATATCGACTCCGTAATAGGTCAGCTGGGCCTCTTCGCGCAGGCCATAGGCCGCGCGGCCGGCGCCGCAGCCCAGGTCGAACAAGGTGTAGGGACCGTCCGGAGCGTGGGCACGCACCAGCTCGGCCTGGAACTGTCCCTCGCCTTCAAATGCCCCGCCCACGGCGCGGTGGAAGGCGGCGTCTTCATCGCCGGTCTTGTTGCGATGATGGTCGATCACCCGGGCATAATCGCGGACATTGTAATGGTCGCCAGACGGCATGGGGCAGCTCCTCAGCCGGTCTCGTCCACCGCATTCATGTAAGTGGGCAACCAGCCTTCATGCGCTTCGCGGAGGCGGGAGAGGGGGGTCGAATGAGTATTTGTTGCCTCTACAACTTCGAAATTTCGATCGCTTATAAAACCGCCAACAGCATCAACCCTTGTGTCTAGATCAACCACCAAGTTAGCAAATTCACCGAAGTTATCCTCAATAACGGTTTGGGGAACCGACACCAATATCCTCCCGTTGTCTTCACCAAACAAACATGGAAGGATCTCGGTAAACTCGAAAGGCTTATCGTTCGCGGGTGTGTGATAGCTTCCACCATACATCATTTCCCAATAAAGAACGACACCAACCCCGCTCGCCATCGCCATCTCGGTCGCTGCACAGGCGATGCCGCCATCGCTGACATCATGCACGGCATTCACCAGCCCCTGCTCGATCAGCATGCGCACGAAATCGGCATTGCGTTTCTCCGCCTCCAGATCAACGGGCGGCGGCGGGCCGAGCGCGTCGCCTTCCAGC
>JBCCAA010000125.1:0-3996 GCA_039815055.1 Pseudomonadota bacterium
GCCGATGGCCGGCAACACCGCCTTCATCAAGGCGAACGCCCAGTCGTTTTCAGGCAGCGTTCGCCAGCAGGCAAAGGCCATGCGCCCACCGGGCTTTATCGCCGCGCGCAAATTTTGAAACCCACCCACGGGGTCTTCGAAGAACATGACGCCAAAGCGCGATATCAACACGTCGAACAGATCAGCGGGCTTCCAGACGGAAGCATCGGTGACCTCAAACGCAACATCGCCCCGCTCGCCGAACCGTGCTTCTGCCACATCCACAATCGGACGCGACACATCCACACCAACGACTTGCCCCATGGGCGCGACATCCGCGGCGGCGCGCACCGACAACACCCCTGCGCCGCAACCAATGTCCACAACACGCTCGCCAGGTTGAAGGGCAGCAGCCGTCATGATGGGCTCAATGAATGGGCTCAGCATGTGGTCCAGGGCGTCGGAATAGGCGGCCCAACGCTCACCCATTTCGCCATTCCACAGTTCCGATTGCGAGATGTCAGACATTGACTCTACCCCTTGCTTGGAAAGCCCTGCGCCATCATGGGCACGGCCCTGTCAGCGACTTGGCTCGCGACAGGCCAGGCGCAATAATCGGCCGCATAATAGGCTGAAGGTCGCTGATTTCCCGAAAGACCCGGCCCGCCAAACGGCATGGCCCCGCTGGCACCCGCCGTGGGTCGGTTCCGGTTCAAGATCCCCGCGCGCATCTGTTGGTTGGCTGTGACCCACCGCATATCATCATCGCAGACCAGCCCTCCGGCAAGGCCGTACCGCGTGTCATTGGCATGGGCGATCGCGCTGTCGAAATCGCGCACGCGCGACACCTGCAGGACCGGGCCAAACAGTTCTTCATCGGGAATGCCACTGGCGTCGGTGACATCCACCACACCGGCGGAGACGAAACCGCGCTCAGGGTCGGTCTGTTCCAACCGCTTGAGAACACGCCCACCTTTGGCTTCCAGCATCGACTGAAACTCAACCGCAGCCGCGGCCGCGCTGGGGGAGACAAGCGGCCCCATGAACACACCCTCCTCGTTCCAGCCGCCAATCTTCAGGCCTTCGGCCCGCGCGATGACGCCATCGACCACAGTGTCGCCCCATGCCCCCTCGGGCAGGATCAGCCGGCGCGTGCAGGAACACCTCTGCCCCGTGGTCAGGAACGCGCCTTGGGCAGCAATGTCAGCGGCCGCGTCAATGTCAGCCGGATCCCAGACAATCAGTGGATTGTTGCCCCCCATTTCCAGCGCCAACAGGATCTCTGGTCGGCCTGCGAAATGCTTATGGAAAAAGCAGCCCGTTGCCGCCGATCCAGTGAACAGCAGTCCATCAATCTCGGCCTCCAGCAGCGCGCCGCCTGCCTCACGGCCACCGTGCACCACGTTCAAACATCCTTCCGGCAAGCCAGCAGATTCAAAACACTCGACCATGATGCGCGCGACCGCAGGTGCCAGCTCTGAAGGTTTGAACACGCACGTATTCCCCGCCAGCAGCGCTGGCACGATGTGCCCATTCGGCAGATGGCCGGGAAAGTTGAACGGGCCGAACACCGCCATCACGCCATGGGGCCGATGGCTCAGTTGCAGCGACCCGAAAGCGGTTTCCGACGTCGACGTGCCGGCGCGTTCAGCCTGGGCTTTGATCGACAGGCCAATCTTGCCTGCCATGGCGCCGGCTTCGCCAAGACTGTCCCACAGCGCCTTGCCCATATCGCGGGAAATGGTTTCGGCAATCTCCTGTTTTCGCGCCGCCAGGGCTTGTCCATACGCCTCGATGATCCGGGTGCGTTCGACCTGCGGCGTGCTGGCCCAGGCTGGAAAAGCACTGCGTGCTGCGGCCACAGCTTTGGTGACTTGATCCGGACTGGCAGCATGGCCCTGCCAGACGATCTCGCCACTCGCCGGGCACGTGCTGGCAAAGGCGGCGTCCTGCCCGCCCGACCACGCACCGTTCACATATACGTCCTGCCCGCTCATGCTGGCTCCTTCGCCCAAATTCGCACCGTGTCGCCGGGTTTAATCTGCAAAACGTCAAACACCGAAGCATCCGCATAGGCTGTGCTTTCGCCGATATCTGCGCGAACCGACACCACCCGAAAATTCGGCAGCCTGTCCGTTGAGATGAGGGCAAAACCGGCATCACCTTCGATCTCACCGGCTTGCAGGGTAACCAACCGGCTCTCGCGCACGGTTCGGATGTTCTGCTGCTCGCATTTCACAAGTGGGCCACCATCGAAGATGTCGACCACCCGCTCAAACCGAAACCCTTCCCATTCCAGCAGCTTAAGCGCGCCAACGCCGTCCGCATGACACCGGCCGATCACTTCGCGCGCTTCCGGCGGCAGCAAGTCCACATAAATCGGATATTTCGGCATCAGATCCAGAATGAACTGGTTGTCGCTCACCGCAGACAGGAAATCCGCTTCGGGAAAGCTCATGCGGAAGAAGTGACGCCCAACCGCTTCCCAGAACGGCGTGCCGCCATCTTCATCCACAACGCCGCGAAGCTCTGCCAGCACCTGGCTGCTGAACTGTTCCGGTGCCGCAGCCATTAGCAAATAGCGAGACTGTCCTGTCAGACGGCCAACACCAGCGCCGCGCGCCTCCGGTTTCAGAAACAGCGTGCCGACTTCGGTGTAGTCAACGAATTCATTGGTCAGGATCAGCGCGTCCATATCGAACCGCCGATCACCGGCCTGGCTCGCCTGGGCCAAGGTGATGATGCGATAGTTGAAAAAGGGCTGATCTACGCCCACGCCGGCCTTGACCGCGCAACAGCCCAGAACCTCGCCCGTGCCAAGCTCTTCCAGCATCATCAGGAATTTACCCGATTGCGGCTGGTCAAGTTCGCCCCGAAAAGCCTTGTCGGACTTTTGCAACCGCTCACGCATCAGCGCTTCGTTGACCGGCAGACTGGTAAAGCCCGGCCCCGACAACTCCGCCAATTCCATCAATGCATCAAAGTCATCCAGTCGTGACGGACGAATGACATGGCCGGGATTATTCATCCCATCAGCGCCTTTATTTTGGCGGCATCGATCCGGCCGTCGGCAATCCGGTTCAGCAGGAAGGCTGACAACGACGCGCGTTCTGCAAAGCTGTCGGTGACCACATATTCTTCGGCGGAGTGGATGCGCCCGCCGCGCACGCCCAGCGTATCTACATTCGGCACGCCAGCGGCGAAGATATTGTTGCCTTCGCACACACCGCCCGTGTCCTGGAACGTGATATCCAGCCCCAGCGCCTTGCCGGTGCCGGAGACCACGTCAAACAACGCCTGTTGCGCCGCGTTCCGGGGCTTGGGCGGGCGATAAAACCCGCCATGCAGGTGACCCGATATTCCGTCTCGGGCGATGGCTTTGGCCAAAAAGCCGTCGACCTGGGCCTGGGCCCATCTGGCAGAGGCCTCATCTGGCGCACGCGCGCCAAAACGCACAACGGCAAGGTCGGGCACAATGTTCACGGCGCCGCCGCCCTCAATGGCGCCCACGTTGAAAGACACACCATGGGGATTGCCGTTCAACGCCTCCAGGCCGAGCACCAGCTCGCACGCTGCTTCCAGGGCACTGCGCCCGTCTTCCTTGGCGCGTCCGGCATGGGCCGCCAAGCCATGGAGCACGATATCATACACAGCAGACCCCTTGCGCCCGCCGGACATCGCACCGGTTTCCATCGCCGGCTCATAGGTCATGCCGATCATGGCGCCCGATTGGGCGGCCTGCGTCAGGGCGTGAGCGCTGGCAAAATTTCCGATTTCCTCGTCCGGGGTGACCACAATCTGGTAGCCGATACGGTCTTTCAGCGGACCTGCCTCAAAAGCTTTCAGTGCCTCCAGCATCACAACCAGGCCACCCTTCATATCGGCCAGGCCCGGCCCATTGAGTTTGCTGCCCGATCTCGGTCAGGACATCCACCTCCGGCAGGATCAACGCGCACCGGTCCGGGCGGCTCAGGATCAGCTCCACCTCGTTGACCCCATCGCGCAGCGTGTAGTCGC
>JBCCAA010000157.1:0-2522 GCA_039815055.1 Pseudomonadota bacterium
GCACAGAATACGGTTTCACCCGACGCCAGCTCTTTGAGGCTATATTTTTTGTCGTAATCCGTGATCCCGGTCCGGTCCGCGCGGCGGCGTTCATCATCATTGCGGAAGACCAAACGTCCCTGCATTTGACCGCCGACACATTTCAAAGCCGCAGCCGCCAAAACGCCTTCGGGTGCGCCGCCAGAACCGACATAGAGATCAATGCCTGTTGATGGATTGGTGGTGTTGATCACGCCTGCCACATCTCCATCTGAAATCAGATGCACGCGGGTTCCGGCGCCGCGCAAATTCTCAATAATTTCGGCGTGGCGCGGGCGGTCGAGGACACAGGCCGTCATGGCAGAGACATCGACGCCTTTGACCTTTGCCATGGCGGCGATGTTCTCGGCGGGACTCTGGTCCAGATCGACGATCCCTTCAGGATACCCAGGGCCGATCGCGATTTTGTCCATGTATGTATCCGGCGCAAACAGTAATCCGCCGCGCGGCGCGATTGCGAGCACAGCCAAGGCATTCGCCATTGCTTTGGCGGTCAATGTCGTGCCTTCGAGCGGATCGAGCGCGATATCGATCGCCGGTCCTTTTCCGGTGCCAACTTCTTCGCCGATATAGAGCATCGGGGCTTCATCGCGTTCGCCTTCGCCAATGACCACGCGGCCTTGGAAATCGACGGCATTGAAGGCCGTGCGCATAGCGTCCACCGCTGCAGCATCCGCGGCTTTCTCATCGCCGCGTCCGGCCAGGGCTTCTGCCGCGATGGCCGCTTTTTCGGTCACCCGTACCATGGCATCCGCCAAATGCGGGATTAGAACGCTCTCACTCATTTTTTACTCCCCCGAGCCACGCAGAGCCCAGCTTCAATTCTTAGGTTTCCGCATCGATCGGAATGACCTGCGGTGCCCCAACACTTGCCTCTAACGCTGAGACGCGGGTGCTGGCGGCGTCAATATCCCCGCGAGAACACACATGCGTCACAATAGCAACAGGTGAGACATCGCTGTCATCAGCCGACTCCTGTAACAGCTTATTGACCGAAACATCATGCGCAGCGAGCGCTTCCGTCAGACTCGCCAGCGCGCCGGGTCGATCTGCCAATTTCACACGGAAGAAAAACGCCGATCGTTCGGCCGGTTCAGCGGCCACGAATTGTCGGGTCGTATGGTGATCTGCGCGACCAAAGGGGCTGCGCGCCATTGGCGTGAACAGTTTGGAAACATCACCCATCACCGCGCTCGCCGTGGGGCCAGCGCCGGCGCCGGGTCCAGTCAAAGAAACGGCGCCCAGCGGGTCACCCTCAACCCGAACAGTATTCAGCGCTCCGTTTACGCGAGCGAGTGGATGATCGACAGGCATCGCCAACGGCGCGACCCGGCAAACCACCCCTTCATCCGTAAGCAGGCTTTCCGCGATGAGTTTAATCCGCAGACCCAGGCGATCTGCCAAATCGAGGTCGATCAACTCTACAGTGTCCACGCCTTTGACGGAAACTTTGCTGAAATCGAGATCGGCGGTGAACGCGATCGATGCGAGGATCGCGGCCTTGTGAGCAGCATCCATACCCGAAACATCGAGCGTTGGGTCCGCTTCTGCGTAGCCGAGGCGCTGGGCCTCCTCGAGCACTTCATCATAAGAGCGCCCCGTCTCGAGCATTTGCGTCGTTAGATAATTGCATGTGCCGTTCAAGATGCCGGACACTCGGCGAAGCGCGACGCCAGTGAGTGAGTCACGAAGGACCCGCACCACGGGCACGCCACCTGCCACAGCCGCCTCAAACATCAGATCGACATCATGTTCCTGCGCCAGAACTTCCAGCGCCTGACCGTGCATGGCGATCAGGGCCTTGTTGGCCGTAACAACGTGCTTGCCCGCCTTGAGCGCCTCCTCCACGGCAAACTTGGCCGGGCCATCTGAACCGCCGACCAATTCGACAAACACATCCACGTCCGGATCCTCAGCCAAAGTCGCAGCGTCATCGAACCAACGGTAGCCCGAAATATCGACCGGACGATTGCGGTTCTTGCTGCGGGCTGAGACCCCGACAATCTCGATCTTACCCGGCAGGCGTAGCTCAGCTTGCCGTTCGACAAGTTCGATCAGACCGCAGCCAACATGGCCAAGGCCAGCAATTCCTAGTTTGACTGTTTTCAAGATCCCGTCCTTTGCAGGGGCTCGCTTTGCCCCCCCTCTTGGAGTTTGGCAAGGAAGCGTTTGATGTTTCGGGCCGCCTGACGGATGCGTTGCTCGTTTTCCACCAGGGCAATGCGCACATGTCGGTCACCATGCTCGCCAAAGCCCGCCCCGGGTGCGACCGCAACTTCAGCCTCATTCATGAGCTTGAGTGCGAATTCGAGACTGCGCATGTCGCCACATTGTGGCGGAATTTTAGCCCAGGCAAACATAGACGCCGCCGGCGTTGGCACGTCCCAACCGGCACGCCCGAAACTTTCAATCAGTACGTCGCGGCGCGATTTATAAGTGGCGCGGAACTCATCGACGCAGTCTTGCGGGCCGTCCAGCGCGGC
>JBCCAA010000006.1:0-72788 GCA_039815055.1 Pseudomonadota bacterium
GCCTTCACTGGTAAATACCGCCACCTGTTTGTCTGTGAAGGATGTGACGAGGCGTTCAAGCTCAGCACGGTCGCCCTTGGCCAGTACGGGCGCAACGATCTCAGCGAGTTGCTCGGTCCGCTCTTTTGAGTGCATCCCGGAGCGGATTTCCACAGCGACCACAGAGACCGTCAGAAAGACTGCAGCCATTGTCAACGCGAGTGCGCCTGAGATGAGCGGCAGCGCCTGGCGCAGGCTCACCCGTCCCAAAAAGGAATTTTGTAAGCGTGTTCTGGTCACACCTGCCATGTCCAAGCTTGATCTTCCGTCAACAGAACACCAATACGCCACACACATTAAGAATCGCTGATCAGGTGAGATTTGATGTTAACGCGGAAGCAGGCATAACAACGCAATGGCACGTACAGCAGAGATCAAGCGCTCAACGCGCGAAACAGAGATTGAAGTCCGGCTCGACCTCGATGGCACCGGAAAAAGCGACCTGGAAACCGGGATTGGATTTTTCGACCACATGCTGGAATCCTTTTCCAAGCATGGCGCGTTCGACCTATACGTCCGCACCAAGGGCGATCTTCACGTGGACATGCACCACACAGTGGAAGACACCGGCATCGTGATTGGCCAGGCCATCAAACAGGCGCTGGGTGACTTCGCTGGTATCACCCGCTTCGGCCATGCCTATATCCCCATGGATGAGACGCTGAGCCGGGCGGCCGTCGATCTGTGCAAACGGCCTTACCTGATCTGGAACGTCGATTTCCAGCGCGACAAGATCGGCGACATGGACACCGAGCTCTTCAAGGAGTTCTTCCACGCTCTGGCGGGAAATGGCGGCATGTGCCTGCACATCGAAAACCTTCACGGCCAGAATTCGCACCACATCATCGAGAGCTGTTTCAAGGCCACCGCAAGAGCCCTGCGCACGGGCGTGACCCCGGACGCACGTCTTTCAGGCGAACCTGCATCGACCAAGGGCGTTCTCTAGCTCACGCTTGACAGAGCGTTGATGTACGTGCCGATTGCGCGACTGGCGCCGGGAAGTTCGCGTGCCGGGGGAAAATTGGGAGTACTTGCATGAGACGTATGATGACACTGGCCCTGTCGGCCATTGGCCTGCCAGGTCTCGCAGCGGCAGACTTGGTGGATGAAGTCCGCGTCGGTGTAATCCAGCACAATATCTGTGTCTCGGACTGTAAAAATGCGGACAAGGAGGATGGACCGAACATCCACGGCGAGGTCGTGTTCAACTCACCAGAGTTCCTGTCCATTCTGTTCTCGCCGAAGCCCTATGTCATCGCTTCGGTCAATGCGGCAGGCAACACCTCATTTGGCGGTGTCGGCCTGAACTGGGACATTGGAATTGCAGACGGTTGGTCGATTGAACCCGGCCTCGGCTACGTCATCCACGATGGCGAATTGGAAAACCCCTTTGTAAACGGCACGCCGGAATCGATCGCCTTTGGGGAAGAAAATGTTCTGTTGGGATCAGAAGACTTGTTCCGCACCAGCCTGTCACTGACCCGCGATCTCAATACACAGTGGCGCGCCCAACTCACCTATGAGCATCTCAGCCACGGTCAGATCCTGGGCGATGGCCGCAATCAGGGAATGGACAGTATCGGCGTGCGGCTCGGCTACCGTTTCGGCGGTTAGGGAATATAGACGGTGTAAACAAATTCAGCGCCGGCTTCGAAAACGCCGTCTGAAAGGCTGAAATTGCCGGTATTGTAGCGATAGCGAAAGTCGAGCCGCACCGATTGATCTGTTAAGGTTCCACGGCTAGCGGCGGTGCGCTGGTTGCCAACGAACACCAGGGTCGGTGTCATAAGCTGCGTAAACTGGCTGTTATTGTTACGCCATCCAGCGTTTGCGCCGCCACTGTTGGGATACTGGGCGGCGCCGCCAAATACGACGCCATCGTCGCCAGACAGTGTGACCCCGTCCACGAAGAACCGCATCTGGGCCATTTGCGCTGTGGTCGTTGCGCCGACAGGTGTTGCCACCGTATCGATGCGAAAAGGCACACTGGAGGCCACATAGAAGCTGGACTGAACTTCCATCTGCTGAACCCCGGTTCGGGTGATCCCTCGCAACCCGAAGGCGCTGAACGCGTCATTGGCGTCCATCACGCGGTCGCCATTGGAGTCCGTTGAAAACGCGTTCGACCCGGTCGCCTGATTGATCGTCATCGGCGAACCTTGGACGATGCTGCCGTTTGGCCCAGACGTCTCCAGGGTGCCAGTCACCACGGCGGTAACATTTTCTGCGATCTCGTCGGTATCTCCAGAGGTGGCGCCCGTGCTGCCTGTTCCGGTGTCGACAATGAAATCGGCCGCCAGGGGCGCGCCGGTGGTGGGGTCTGCAGACCAGACCACGACAACGCCGTTCACTTTGAAATGCGCGTTGTCGGAGATGTTTGCGTCGCCAACCGGCTGAAACACCATCGTCAGAACACCGCATAAGATCACGCGCCACTGCATTTTGGGCCTTCAGGGGATGTAGACGGTGTAGATGATCTCGGCTTCGGCTTCGAACGCGCCGTCGGCCAGGTCGATGTTTCCGCTGTTGTATCGGTATCTCATATCAAACCGAACCGACTGGTCGGCGAGCGATCCCCGGCTGGCCGCTGTGCGCTGGTTGCCCCGGAAGATATTGCGCGGGGTTAGCATCTGGGAAAACCGGCGGCCGTTGAGACGTCGCCCGGACGTTGGCCCGCCCGAATTGGGAAGCTGGGCAGCGCTGCCAAAGGCGATGCCGTCATCACCTGAAACCGTCACCTGGTCGAGATAGGCCCGCATGCGGTTCATCTGGTCGGCGGTCGTGGCACCGATGGGTGTGGCAAGCGAGTCGATGCGAAACGGCACGCTGGAGGCGACATAGAAGCTGGAGTAAATCTCCATGCGCCGCGTGTTCACATCCGTATTGCCCCTCAACTGGAACGCATCGAAACCATCATCGGCGTCCATGACGCCATCGCCATTTGTGTCGGTGTTAAAGTTTCCGGTGCCCAGTGGACGTTGAATGATCAATGGAGAGCCTTGGCGATTGGCAACGTTCTCATCAGCCGGTTCAAGTGATCCCGTCACAACCGTCAGAAGGTCGTCGGCAATAAGGTCTATATCGCCAGATGTTGCAGCCGTGCTGCCTGTGCCGGTGTCGATGATGAAATCAGCAACGATGGTCTCGCCCGAATTTGGATCAGCAGCCCACACCACGACAACGCCATCAACTTTGAATCTCGCAGAATCGATTATGTCTGCATGCGCTTCGGGGGCCGCCACGAGGCATAGCATGGCAATTGCCAGGAATAGATCTGCCAGTCTCGGCTTGAGCATTGAGGGCCCCTCTCAGCCCGTCCATATGTCATAGAGCTGCCAAGATTACGTGTGTATGCGGAATACAATTGCCGACAGCGTGTTAACCCTGTTGCGAGACTTGCCAGAGCGCCGCGAACATGCGTCTTTGCGCGCCTCCACTAAGTAAGGATTTCCGACATGGCAGGTGTGGTGGTCGTCGGCGCCCAATGGGGCGATGAGGGCAAGGGCAAGATCGTGGACTGGCTGTCCCATCGGGCCGATGTGATTGTGCGGTTCCAAGGCGGGCACAATGCCGGCCATACGCTGGTGATTGGCGACAAGACCTTCAAATTGCACCTGCTTCCGTCCGGTGTGGTGCGGGGTGGAAAACTGTCCGTGATCGGCAATGGTGTCGTCGTCGACCCTTGGCAGCTGCTCAAGGAGCTCGACGGTATGGCCGCTGAAGGGGTGCACCTTGGCCCTGACGACCTGATTGTTGCTGACAATGCGTGCCTGATCCTGCCCTGGCACCGCGATCTGGATGCCGCGCGCGAAGGCGCCCTCGGGGATGCAAAGATCGGGACCACCAAGCGCGGTATCGGGCCGGCTTATGAAGACCGGGTGGGCCGGCGCGCCATTCGCGTTGCAGATCTCGCAGACCCCGCCGCGCTGGACCTGAAGATCGAGCGGCTTCTGGCCCACCATCGCGCGCTGCGTGCGGGTCTTGGTCTTGAAGAGCCCGATGGCGATGAGCTGAAAGCCCTGTTGCTGGAGATCGCCCCCAAAGTGCTACCGTTTGCCCAGCCAGTCTGGAAAAAGCTTGCTGACAGCGTCCATCTGCGTCGTCGGATCCTGTTTGAAGGCGCTCAGGGCGTGATGCTGGATGTGGATCACGGCACTTATCCGTTTGTCACCTCGTCGAACGTAGTGGCTGGCGCTGCGGCCGCTGGCTCGGGCGTTGGCCCGAACGCCGTGACCTATGTGCTCGGCCTCGCCAAGGCCTATACGACTCGCGTCGGCGCCGGGCCCTTCCCTACCGAACAAGACAATGACATAGGCCAGCTACTCGGCGAACGTGGCCATGAATTTGGCACCACCACCGGGCGGGCACGACGCTGCGGCTGGTTCGATGCGGTGATGGTGCGCCAGGCCTGCGCCACATCCGGCGTCACTGGATTGGCATTGACCAAGCTCGACGTGCTCGATGGCATGGAAGAGATCAAAGTGTGCATAGGCTATCGCCTGGGTGATACAGTGCTCGATCACTATCCCGCTGGCATGACGGATCAGGCTGCGGTTGAGCCCATCTATGAGAGCCTGCCAGGCTGGAGCCAATCGACCCGCGGCGCGCGCGAATGGAGCCAGCTGCCAGCAGAAGCGATCAAGTATGTCCGACGCCTGGAAGAGCTTGTGCGCTGCCCAATCGGTCTGGTCTCAACCTCACCAGAGCGAGAAGACGTCATCCTGGTGCGCGACCCGTTCGCTGAGGCCTAGGCTCACCAAGGCAGTGCCTCACCCCGGAAATCCATGAAGCGCAGCTCTTTTGCTGGAGCGGCGCCAAGGATAGCGTCAGCCAGGCCTTTGGCACTTTCATCTGGCAGGGTCGGCGCGTGCCCGCCACCCATGTCCGTGCGGACATGTCCGGGATGGAGCGTCAACACGGTGATGCCATCTTCTGCAACGGTCTTGGCGGCAGCGCGCAGCGCCATGTTCAGGGCCGCCTTTGAGGTTCGGTAGGATAGCCCCCAGCCCGCATCACTGCTCTCGATTGAGCCGAGGCGGCTGGTGATAGCAGCCATCATCTTTGCGTCGCTGGCCGCGACATTGGCGGTCAGCGCTTCCAGCGTGCGGATTGGACCAATGGTGTTGACCTCCAGAATATCGCGAAAGGCATCATAATCGAGCTCGCCAAAGGTACCCGTTGCGCCAATGCCTGCATTAGCGATGGCATAGTCGATGGGCCGGCCATCCAGCGCCGCGACCAAGTTTGCGGTGCTTTCAGCGCTCGTTACCTCAAGCGGCAAAACATCCGCGCCTGTGGCGTTTAACTCCGTGGCTCCGGCAATGTCTCGGGCTGTGGCGATGACCTCATGGCCACGCGACTTGAATTCCTGAACAAGCGCGAGGCCAATCCCGCGATTGGCACCGGTGATAAGCGTGGTTGGCATGCTTTATTCCTTGTTGGTGTCGAGCGTAGAGATGGTCGCGCGGCGGCGGCGGTCAATTTCGAGATGAAGCACATCGGGCCGGGAATAATGCCCGGAGATATCGAGGCTGTGGCGTGCTCGGCGAACGGCGCTAGCGTCCAGGTCAGCTATAATCAGCGCTTCGCGGTCAACCACAGGCTCGACGGTCCAGGATCCATCGGGCGCTGCGATACAGCTGCCGCCATTGGCCATGACCCCGGCGTCGCGCAGTGCTTCGATACCGGGCAATTCAAGCGCCGGGGGCACATTCGCCATGAGACCGGAGACCGAGAGCACAAAGGATCGGCCCTCTCTTGCGATCATGGAGGTCAGGTCGCGCGTGTTGTGTTCACCGCCGGGCCACACTGCGACATGGAGCGTTTCGCCCATGCCGTGCAGCGCGGCACGCGCCAACGGCAACCAGTTCTCCCAGCAATTCAATCCTCCGACACGGAACGCATCCAAATCGTGACACCGCAGGCCATGACCATCGCCCATGCCCCAGACCAGGCGCTCTTCATAGGTCGGCTGGAGTTTGCGATGCGTAGACTGAACAACGCCGCTGGCATCAATGTAAACGAGGCTACAATAGAGCGTAGTTCCCGAACGATCCGGCGCACGCTCCATGATGCCCAGATAAACCGCACAACCAGCCGCCTTTGCCGCCGCCTGCAC
This sequence comes from Pseudomonadota bacterium, assembly GCA_039815055.1. GTDB lineage: Bacteria > Pseudomonadota > Alphaproteobacteria > Caulobacterales > Hyphomonadaceae > UBA5336. Next base: position 6,158 of record JBCCAA010000006.1, read on the forward strand.
TAGCGCCAGATCACCGCGTTCGATCACCACACCTTCGCGCAGGTAGTGGTCGTACCAGGTCTGCTGTACGGTGCTCTCGAACTTGGCGCCGTCTGTGCGTTCGACCCAGAACGGGTACCCCGGCACCAGGGCTTCACCGAAAACACAAAGGCCAGCGCCAAGGGCGCCGGCCTTCGATACTGTTTCAGAGACTTTTTCAAGAGTCGCAGCTCGATCGAGCCAAACCGGCTCAATCTGGGCCAACGCCACGGTAAAGTGATCGCCGGTCTGAACGCTCGAGCCAGATTCAGCGCGGACAATATCCATCAGCTACCGACAGGCAGGCCCTGCTCCTTGGCCATTTTCTGCATGGCTTTCTGGAGCTTTTCAAAGGCGCGAACCTCGATCTGGCGAATTCGCTCGCGAGACACATTGTAAACCTGGGACAGCTCTTCCAGCGTCTTCGGCTCATCAGACAAGCGTCGCTCGGTCAGAATGTGTTTCTCACGCTCGTTCAAATCAGCCATGGCCGACGTGAGAAGGTCCATCCGCGCATTGAATTCCTGCTTCTGGGCGAACTCATGGGCCTGGTTTGGCTCGTCGTCTGACAGCCAATCCTGCCACTCCATGTCGCCATCCTGGCCCATGGGCACGTTGAGGCTGGCATCAGATGCACTCATCCGGCCATTCATGGAGATGACGTCTTTCTCCGCCACGTTCAAACGCGTTGCGATTTCGGTAACCTGATCCGGCTTGAGATCACCTTCTTCCAAAGCGGCAATCTCACCTTTGATTCGGCGAAGATTGAAAAACAGCTTCTTCTGGGCCGCCGTGGTGCCGAGCTTTACAAGGCTCCAGCTGCGCAGGATGTATTCCTGAATCGCAGCACGAATCCACCACATGGCATATGTGGCCAGCCGGAATCCCTTGTCAGGGTCAAACTTCTTGACCGATTGCATGAGGCCAACATTGCCCTCGGAGATCACTTCCGCCATGGGCAGACCATAGCCGCGATAGCCCATCGCAATCTTGGCCACGAGACGCAGGTGGGATGTGACCATTTTCTCGGCGGCGCCAGAGTCCTCGTCTTCCTGCCAGCGCTTGGCCAGCATGAACTCCTCGCCCTTTTCGAGCATAGGGAACTTGCGAATTTCGCTTAGGTACCGGCTGAGGCCCTGCTCAGGGCTGAGAGCCATGGCGCGGCTTGATGTATTTCCTGTTGCCATAGGTGCGTCCTCCTACACTGGTGGTTCCAACCTGCAACAGCAGCATTGGTTCCTCTGGCATCCTTAGGATGAGTGTGTAGCCCCGCATGGCGGCAGCTGCCCATCCCCGTTTTGCGCATAATGGTTATCGCGCACGCCCATATATGGTCACAATAGAGCGGCGAAAAAGAGGCGGAGGGCCTATTTTGCGAGATCACCCATGCCCGCCGATTTCAGGAAACCGGCCAGTCCATCGACCTTTTTCAGCTTTCCCATGGCCTTTTTCACCGACTTATAGGCCTTGGCAGCGTATTTTTGCGTGTCTTGGGAGAACTCGGCACGGCCAATCTTGACGCTCAGTTTCTTCCGTCGCTTGGAGGCATTTTCGGAATTGACCGAAGCCCAGGCAAACCAGGTCTTGGCCACTTCATCCTTGAACAATGGCAAAAGGGTCGGTTCCAGCTCGCTGAGCGGCTTGAACGGTCCACCCGCTTTTGGCGCCGACATGAACTCGCACCACTCCGTGACAAAAGGCGCCCGGTCGCGCAGCCATTCGCCCGGTGTCGGGTCAGTTAGCATCTGAGCATATTGCGCCGCCAGGGCAAAATCTGCCGCGCTAGGGCGGCCACCAAAAATGCACAGATTGTCAGACAGGTGAGTGTTCAACAGCTCCGCGCCGCGCTGGAACGAGGTCTTGAGGATCTCACTGTTTGTTCCACCAGCACCCACAAGCGGCAGCCGACCGGCCATCCGGTCAGCGATCTTGCCCGCTTCTTCTTCGCGTGATGCAGGCAGGTTGCCAGCGAAGAGTTGCGACAGCAGACGTTGCGAGGCCGCCTCCTTGTCCGGTGAGTTCGCCCAGCGGGCATCAAACATCACCTTGTTCAGCCACTCATCGGCATAGTCTTCAAGGATCAGCGCCAGCGCTGCACAGGCCGGGTCTTCCGGAACCGATGACGGTTCAGGGTGTGCCTGTTCCAGGGTGGCCAACATGGCGGTGGAATCCTGACTCGCCACGGTTTCCGGTGAAATCAGAAGCGGCACTGTCGGGACAGTTGCCAGCGCCTGGAAATCGGCCTCGGTCTTCACCGAACGGGGCACATAGTCAAAGGGCACGCCCTTGTAAGTCAGGGCCGCGCGGACCTTCTGGCTGTATGGCGAGGTGTCGGCGCCGAAGAGGCGGTAATTATGCATAACGGGACGTGTCCTGAGTGTGTAAACCGTGTGGATAAGCAAGGCGGGGGGCCAAGCGCAAGCTGAAAGCTGCGGCGGATTCGGCGGGCGCGCCAGTGAGTCCGCCTTTTCTGCTACCAGTTCCCGATATTCTCAGCGCTGGCCCAGGGCTCTTTCGGCGGTTTCCGTTCGCCTTTTTGAAGCAACTCGATCGAAATCCCATCCGGCGAGCGGACAAAACACATGTGCCCGTCACGGGGAGGGCGGTTTATCGTGACGCCCATGTCGGCCAAACGCTCTGTCACCGCATAAACATCATCCACACGATAGGCGAGGTGGCCGAAATTTCGCCCGCCTTCATAGTCTTCGCGATCCCAGTTGTGGGTCAGCTCGACCATTGGAATGTTCGTCTGCGTTGGTCTGGTGCCTTCCGGGATGCCGCCAAGGCGCTCAACATCTTCAGGGCTGGCAAGAAACACCAGGGTGAACCGGCCCTGCTCGCTGTCAAAGCGGCCAACCTGGGTAAGCCCCAGCCCGTCGCAAAAGAACTTGAGCGTCGCGTCCAGGTCGGTGACTCGGATCATGGTGTGAAGATATTCAATGCTCATCGCAGGGGTGTCCCGTTCAAATTTGAAATCGCATCCTTGAGGTTCGGCGGCTGCAGGGCGTAAAACCGTTTCATCGCCAGATAGAGCACGGCCACCATGACGCCCATGCAGAAGACAAACGTCGCAAAGGTGTAAACCAGCGTGCCATTTGCGACGGGTTCAAACCGGCCGGTGAGCGACCACACTTCGTACCAGAGGTTTGAAAACAGGGCCATTGCCGGCGGAATGGCGAGCCCGCACACCAGCGCAGACAAGAAAAAGTACAGGCCGCGGCGCGGCGCTTCTGCGGCGGTGAATACATCCACAAACGTATCTTCATCCACATGATCGGCAAGCTCGCCCTGTTCGCGCTTGGCTTCGTAAACATCCTTGGCCAGGGCTTTGGTGTTCATCCACTGCCAGGCCAACAGGGCGCCCCAGGCCAGGAACAGAAACAGGAGAAAATAGGCCACATGCTGGGCCTCAAAGAGGGGGTCGAGACGCATGGTTGAAGCCGCCCTTTCTGGTCTGGCGCGGAAGTCTAAGGGGTGCTGGCCTGCGCATGGGCGCTTTCATAAACCAACATGGCGCGTTTGCGCCGCACACCCCAGTGATAGTTATGCAGCCTGCGGTCCGACGCCAAGGCCCTGTGACAGGGAATAAACCAGCTGATCGGATTTGCGCCTACCGCAGCGCCCACCGCGCGCGCCGCTTTTGGTGAACCCGCAGCCTTGGCCAGCGCTCCGTAAGTCCAGGTATCGCCGGTGGGAATCTCCAGCAGCGCCCGCCAGATCTGCCGACGGAAGGGCGTGCCATAGAGCGCCACGGGCAATGGCTCGCCACGCTCGAACACGGTTTCAGCCAGGATCTCCGCGGCGCAATCATCACGTATGAATTCAGCGTTCGGATAGCGGGCGGCAAGATCAGCCACAGCATTGGATTCGCTGCGCCCCACATGCTCAAAGCCTGAACGCTCCGGCGCTCCATCATCGATGAACCCGAGCGCCACGAGGCCTCGCTCCCCGATGAGCCAAAGCCCCATGCCGAAGGGCGTGGGCGCTCTTCCAAGCCTTAACAAAGACCCCGCACCCCCAGATTTTGCCTCACCAGGCGACAGTCCTTCATGGGCGATGAAGAGATCATGCAGGCGGGATGGGCCCGAAAGGCCAACTTCAAAACTGGCATCCAGAAGACTGGCGCCATCACGCAGGACATCGCCCGCCGCACCGTGGGCAAGGGCTGACTGATATTGTTTCGGGCTTAGCCCCGCCCAGGCCGAGAACTCGCGCTGGAAATGATGCGGCGACAATCCAATCGCTTCAGCGCACGCCGCAAGGTCAGGGCGCTCGCGCCAAGTGTCACCCAAAAATTCCAAGGCACCAGCCATCCGGTCATAGGCCGCCGACTGCAAAGACAAGGCGGGGCGAGAGCAGGCTGTGTTGATCATGGGGGTAAAATGGCCCGCCCGGCCGCATCAGGCCACCCGAAACTTGCTGTATGTTCAGTCTGGAAGGGTCCGGTTCATCTCAAGAACATCGCCGGACAGATAAAGCGATCCACAAATCAGGATCTGCGCAGGTTTTTCATCTGTAGCCGCGCGGAAGGCCGCGTCGAAACTTGAATGACCGGTCGCCTCGAGTCCGGCACGGCGCGCAGCATCTGCCAGATCTTCCGGCGCGCGCCCCTGATGCCCATCGCTGTTTGGACAGGTGTGAACGCGGGGGCTGAGGTCTGAAAACGCCGCAAAAAAGCCCTCCGCATCCTTGCTGGCCATCATGGCACACACCAGAACTGTCTCTCCCAGCAGGTCTGACAGCAGCGCCGCCACGGCCCGCGCGGCATGGGGATTATGCCCACCATCCAGCCAGACATCAGCTGGCTCAGCCCGGCTCACCAATGGGCCGGGCGACAGTTTCTGCATGCGAGCCGGCCAACTCGCAGAGGCCGCACCGGCGCGAACGGCATCGGCGTCGATCTCTAACGTATCGAGTAAGCGAAGGGCCTTCGCCGCCAAGGCCGCGTTTGCCCTCTGGTGCGCGCCAAGTAAGGCCAGATCTTCGCCGATCACCTCGAAATCGGCGCGCTGCAACACATGGAGCGGGGCATTCCGGGTCTCAGCTTCGCCCGCGATCACGCCTGCCGCTTCGGGCCGTTGGACCGCGCAGGCCACCGGTACACTCGGCCGAATGATACCGGCTTTTTCCCCGGCAATGCCTTCCAGCTTGTCGCCCAGAAACTGCTTGTGGTCATAGTCCACCGGCGAAATCACGGAGACTGCCGCAGTGGGGATGATGTTGGTCGCATCAAACCGCCCACCCAGGCCAACCTCGAGGATCAGGAGATCCGCAGGCGTTTCCGAAAAGGCCAGGAACGCCGCCGCCGTGGTCGCCTCAAATTGTGTAATCTGGCCGTCGCCCAGCCCAGCCTTCACGCGCTCGAGGCAGTCGACCAATGCCTCGTCGCTGATCAAGTCTCCGGCAATGCGGATCCGCTCATTGAACCGCACAAGATGGGGTGAGGTGTAGACATGAACCCGGAGGCCCGCAGCCTCCGCCATGGCGCGCAGAAAGGCACAGGTGGAAACTTTTCCATTGGTTCCAGCCACATGAATGATCGGCGGCAGCTTGTGGTGCGGATTACCGAGCTTGGTCAACAGCGTCTCTATCCGTCCAAGGGACAGTTCGATCAGCTGGGGATAGTGGGTTTTGAGGTCGGCCAGCGCCTGGTCCAGCCGGGACAAGGCGTTGATCAATCCTTGACCTCGGTGGCTTCGCTCTCCTCCGGCACGGGCGCATCCACAGACGGCGGCACGACATGCACGACTTCCCGGTCGCTCGCGCGGCGTAGTTTCGGCATCAGATGGCCAAGCACCCGCGATAAGACAGACTTCATCTCCCGTCGGTCGGTCACAATATCGACCTGGCCCTTCTCACGAAGAAACTCTGAGCGCTGGAATCCATCGGGCAGTTTTTCGCGGATCGTCTGCTCAATCACGCGTGGGCCGGAAAACGCGATCATCGCATCCGGTTCTGCAATATGGACATCACCAAGCATCGCGTATGACGCCGATACGCCGCCGGATGTGGGATCGGTCAGCACAACAATATAGGGCAGGCCCGCTTCGCGCACTTCGTCAATCGCCAATACTGAACGCGGCATCTGCATCAAGCTTAGCGTGCCTTCCTGCATGCGAGCGCCGCCCGATGCGGTGCAAACGACAAAGGCGGCCTTGCGCGCCGCCGCCAATTGCGCCGCAGTGATAAAGGCTTCACCCGCCGCCATGCCGAGCGATCCGCCCATAAATGCAAAGTCCTGGACCAGCACGACAGCCGGGCTGCCGCCAATCTTTCCGAAGGCTGCTGCCATACAGTCATCTTGAGCGACTGGCGCACCGCCATCGACGGTTTCTTCCTTTTCCCGCTGGGATATCTTGGCGCGTGCGGCTTTTATCCGGGCCGGGTAGGCCTTGTCATCGCGGAATTTCAAGGGGTCTGCCGGTACTTCGGGCAGTGCGATCGGCTCCCAGCGCTCATCGTCGAACAACAGCCGGAACCGGCGGCGCGGCGAGATGCGCAAATGCGCACCCGCTGGTGTCACATACCAGCTCTCTTCGAGGTCAGACTTGTATACAAGCTCGCCGCTCTTTGGGCACTTCACCCAAAGGTTTTCAGGCGTATCTTTCTTGTTGAGCCAGGATTTAAGGCCCGGTGGGCGGAAATTCGTCAGCCAGTTCATCGCGTTTCCCGCGCTGGTGCCAGTGTCTAGAGACGTGCCCCTGCAATCGCCTCGCTGAGTTCTTTTGCCAGGGCGCCCATCCCAGCCGGCGCCGCTGATAGATCGCCCGTTTCAAGGGCTTGAGCTGCATGGTCCACGAAAGCGGAGCCCACGACAACCCCATCAGCGATCTTTGCCATGTCTGCGGCCTGTATGCCCGTGCGAACGCCAAACCCGACACAGACCGGCAAATGGGTGGCCGCACGCACCGCATCAACCTTCGGCCTGATATCTTCCGGCTTGGCTGCACCGGCGCCGGTGACGCCCGTAACCGAGACGAAATACACGAAACCTGACGCGCCATCGGCCACCGCTTTCAAGCGGTCTTCAGTCGTTGTCGGCGTCGCCAGACGGATCACTGAAAGGTTGCGCGCCGAAAGTTCAGCCCGCAAAGGCCCATCTTCTTCAGGCGGGAGATCCACCATGATGACGCCATCGATCCCGGCCTCAGCGGCCGCCTCAGCAAACGCCTTGTAGCCAAGATGGTGCACCGGATTAGCGTAGCCCATCAGGATGAGCGGCGTGTCGGCGTCAGTTTCCCGGAAGCGTTTCGCCAAAGCGAGTACATCGGAAAGCGTCGTTCCCGCCCTCAGGCTGCGCTGCCCCGCCAATTGGATCGAAAGGCCGTCAGCCATCGGGTCCGTGAAGGGCGCGCCAAGCTCGATGATATCGGCGCCATTGTCGCGAAGGGCTTCCAGCGCGGTAAAGCTCGTCTCGAGGTCGGGATCACCCGCCATGAGATAGCTGACGAGCGCAGCGCGGCCTTCGGCTTTGGTTCTTTCGAAACGGGCAGTGATGCGGGATGTGGGCATGGCGGCGCTTATGGCTCAAATCACGGGCTTGTCCACCGCAGATTTCCAGTTAGCGCGACACGATTGAAGGGATCAGTGTCGAGGCGATGAGTGCGGCGACGACGGCGATCGCAAGATTGGTCAGCGTTCCAAGAAGATAATAGGAGGGGTTCTCCTTGATCTTCTCGCTTCGCACGAACTGTTTCGCGCCGATGATTATAGCCAATGCATTGAACGCCCCGGCATAGACCAGAACGAAGATCAGGAACGTCTCGCAAAAGCCAATCCAAAAGCCGGTCGATTTGATATCGAAGACGGCCGTCGACGCACTTTCAGGCAACATCAGCCCCTCAAAGTCGGGATGCTCGCGCGACATCGACTTGGTCTCGACCCCGTCGTTCAGGCGCGGGATACCCAATCGGATCGCCAATGTGGAAAGGATGAAGCTGGTGAGAAAGATCGCCGAAACCATCAACCCCGGGATCAGGTCACTCAATAGGGTCATAATGAGCTCGCCAATCCTGCCATTTGGCGCTGATGTTCATTTAATCGGTGGATGAGCGCGTTCTCCGTGTCGATGACCAAATCCGCATGGCTTCTTTGGACCGCTTTCGAGACAGACTGCTCATACTTGCCCAGCGTCTTGGCGATCTCGGTTTGGGCGACCCCAGCGCGCAAGAGCCGGTATACATCATATTGATAGTCCGTCATCGCCTCGATCATGGCGTGACTGGTATTGGTGAGGGCGTCCAAAGTGGCATTGGCCAGAACATCTCCAATTCGCCAATTCGCCAATCGACCCGTCTTTTTCAGCCGGTCGAGGGAGTCGCTCGCATCCTTGAATACGGGTCCACCCATTTGCCGGATTGATCCGCCCGCATATCCGATGCGCCCAACGCAAACGACAAATCTGAACTGAGCAACCTCACGCAAATTGTGACGGATTAGGTCGACAATTTCATAGATATGGCCTGGCCCCACGAAGAGTCCTGCAAACTCGTCACCATAATTGACCTCGAGGGGCGAAACGAGCGCTGGCCGGTACGTTTGATTTACATCATCGATCGTCGTACTCAGAATACCCAAGGCCTGATGAGCGACTTCGGGGTGCAGGTCAGTGGACGCAGCAAGGTCCGCTAAAAGCAGACAATAGTTCGTTTCGTTGTCCATATATCAATCAATAATGGTTGATACTGAGTTTTCAACCTATTTCGGCTGATTATACAAAATCAACCGTTTTAGATTGACCTAAATCTCCGTCCCCAACGCCTCAGCGACGGAAAACACATCCTTGTCGCCGCGTCCGCACATGTTGAGAATCATCAGGCCGTCGGGGCCAAGGTCTTTCAGCACTTCGCCTGCCCGGGCGACGGCGTGGGCGGGCTCCAGGGCCGGGATGATGCCTTCAAGCCGCGTGCAAAGCTGGAACGCTTCGAGCGCGTCATCATCGGTACACGACAGATACTCCGCCCGGCCCGTATCGCGCAGGAATGCGTGCTCGGGCCCAATGCCGGGATAGTCCAACCCGGCAGAGATGGAGTGGGCATCAATGATCTGGCCATCACTGTCCTGCAATAGATACGTGCGGTTACCATGGAGGATGCCCGGCGCGCCGCCATTCAAACTGGCCGCATGGGCGTCGCTGTCCACGCCGTGACCTGCGGCTTCCACGCCGATCAAGCGCACAGTCTCGTCTTCGATGAACGGATGGAACAGGCCGATCGCGTTCGATCCCCCGCCGATGCAGGCCATGACCGCATCAGGTAAGCGGCCTTCCCGTTCTTGAATCTGCGCGCGTGCCTCGCGGCCAATGACCGACTGGAAATCACGCACCAGCTCCGGATAGGGGTGCGGACCAGCCGCCGTACCGATCACGTAGAATGTGCTTTCCACATTTGTCACCCAATCGCGCAGGGCTTCATTCATGGCGTCTTTCAGTGTGCCCGTGCCGGAAGACACTGGCACGATCTCGGCGCCAAGAAGCTTCATGCGGAATACGTTCGGCTTCTGCCGCTCGACATCGGTCTCACCCATGAACACGGTGCACGGCAAGCCGAACCGCGCACACACGGTGGCTGTGGCCACGCCATGTTGGCCAGCGCCCGTCTCTGCGATGATCCGGGTCTTGCCCATACGCCGCGCCAAAAGCACCTGGCCCAGGCAATTGTTGATCTTGTGCGCGCCGGTGTGGTTCAGCTCATCGCGTTTGAGATAGAGCTTTGCGCCGCCGAAATGCTCCGTCAGGCGTTCGGCAAAATAGAGCGGGCTGGGACGGCCAACATAATGCTCCCAAAGATCGTCCATCTCCGCGGCAAATGTCGGGTCCTCTTTGGCCGCGCGGTACTCCGCCTCCAGATCGAGGATCAGCGGCATCAGCGTTTCGGCGACATAGCGCCCGCCAAACTCGCCAAAACGGCCGTTTTCGTCTGGCCACTGGTCCCAGGTGTTCGGTTTATTCATTTGATCCCCGCTCCGCTTCGCGATGGATCGCGCTCAGGGCTGCTACACATCACTCGCATGTGCCATTGCTGCCGGATGCCCGCAAGCGCGGTATTTTGGCACTTATTCGATGCGAGCGCGGAAGCTGAACGCGATTTCGGGGTCGGGGTCGCCGCCGATCAACGCGCCGCGAGGCCTGAAACAGATGAAGGTGATGTCGGCCCGGTAAGTGCCGTCCGGCGCTATTGTCGAGCATTGCGTGAGAAAATCGATGGGGCGCGTCGTGCCCGTGGCGAACCGAACGTCCGTTGCGTAATCATATGTAAGCGCGGCGCCATTCGATTGCACAACCCCGACAGGATCGGTTCCAACGAAATCGTCGGGTCCGTTGAAGTCGATATCTCCGTTCCAGAAACGGATTTCTTCGGGAATTTTATCGACCAGGAATATCGAGTCCACATCGGTCGGCCCATCCCCTTCGTTGGAAACCGTGATCGTGTAGATCACGTCTTCGCCGGGCAGCGCATAAATGCCACTGCCGGATGGATCAAACAGCTTCACCGACTTGCTGGCATCCAGCTGCGCGGCCCCGGAAACCGTAACCGTGAAGTCTTCAACCTCGCCATCCGACGCTGTTCCATCATAGGAAAGCCCGGTTTCGGTCGACCAGCGCAAGCGAGCAAGCGCCGTGCCGAGACTGGCGCCTACCGGTACCGCAATTGAAACATCGACCGTGCCTCCGGAGGCTTGAAGGTCCGTGCCGACGTGTTCGTCGGTGCCATCAAAAGCGCCGTCCTGATCCCAATCGATGAAAGCCTGAAGATAGCCGTTGGTTCCGCTTACGGGAACAGACAGGGTTTCGGTTGTGCCACGGGTGAGATCGGCTCCGCTGGCGATATCCTCGTCATTGGTGCCGGTCTGATCATCCGCCGTGGCATCGCTGGACACCTGAGTATCGGTTTCATTGTCCGGGTCGGTCGCGCCGATACGGTATCCCGCCCGGATGGCATGACCTGCGTCGCCATAAGAATCTGGCGCATCGCCATAATCGAGCGGGCGGGGACAGTAATCCAAATCACCGATCGCGATCACCTGATACCCCAGAGACGTCTCGGCATTGCGGTAGTTGAACGAGACAGAGTCTACGGGCTGCAGGAAAGTTACGACAAGCTGGCCATTCGTTGTTCCATTGTTGGCGCTCGCCGTGCCGATCACCGCCGCGCCAATGACCTGGTTGGCCGATGATTGTGTCAGGATTGGCGTAACGGTTTGCCCATTCAGTGTGCCGAAAAAGTCCAAACGGTCCAGCCAATTGCCGGCGCCGGCATCGATATCGTGCACATCGAACTGGATGGCTTCAACGCCGATACCAGGCGTGCCCAGATTGGCTGTGAACGTCAGCGTTTCACTGGTGGTGTTCATTTCCTGGCCGTAGATCAGGTTGGTATCGCCGGTCCCGAACGTCGGGGATGTACCGGTGTAAGGCGCCAAGGTGCCACTACCAGAGGAGCGGCGAACATAGTCACCGGTAAAACTGAAGCTGAAATCCATGCCATCTGAACCGCCGGCCGGGTAATTTCGCGTCTCACTGGTGGCCGCCGTGTTGGTGTTGACCGGCCAGTTATTGCCCGAGGCCGCCCAATCAAAACTCGCCGCCGTTGTGGTGCAGCTCAAGGTCGGGGCAACGCCAGGCGTGCCCGAGTACCCAGGCGTGATGGAAAGACTGTCATTGTCATCTTCCAACGGCGCGGTGGCCGCATTGTTCGGTGTGGAATCCGGATCGGTGCTGTCGGACGCCGACACTTCGGCAGACAAGGTATAGTCCCCGGTTGTCAGGACCGACGCGACGATGTCCAGACTGATACTGCCACCATTGGCAATGCTGCCCGGCAGGGTCCACAAACCCGTTGTTTCATCGTAGGCAGAGCCACCATTGCTGGAGCTGAATTCCAAACCGCTCGGCAAAGGCACGCTCACCTGCAAACCCGTTACGGCGTCAGCGCCGCCATTGTTGACCGTCACCGTATAGGTCACCTGGTCACCGAAATCGGGACCGGAATCGTCCACAGATAGGGCCAGTGACACGTCACTATCGCTTGGAACGATATTGTTGAAAAACAATTGTACCCGGTCGACCGTGCCGTCATCGGCGTTGGGAAACGTATCGCACAGGCTGATCTGCCAGTTGCCCTGAGCCGCCAGGCCGTTGAACGTGTTCAGGGTTTCAAACGGGCGCCGCGTAAACTCGTATGGGTCGAAGTCGCTGTCGTGGGTTGTGGTATCGTTGTCGATCTGGGCGTTGCCAGACTGGCTGTCCAGAAGAACGTTTAAGTCATCGGCGCCGCTGCCGCTGGCAGGCGCGTTGATCGCGCGGACCGTGGTGGTGCCATTCGGCGCGGTGATCTCTAGCCGAATGTCGCGGCGGTATGGGTGGTCTGCGACGATGCCGACATTCAGATCGGTTACGGTGAAACTTTCAGCAATATTGATGTTGAATGTCGTAGGGGTTCCGGTGCAGGCGTTCCCACTGCCAACGGCCACGGGCGTTGTGTAGAGATAAGGGCCGTTCTGGGCGACGGCAGGCATCGCAACAAACGCCAGCGCTGCGCTCATAACAACGCATCGCACACCGCCAAATACGCGTGCAAATCTACCGCAGTCCGTGCTCACCGCCCGTAAGCCTTTGAAGTTGCTACTTATCGGTGTGTCACGGGCGGCTTTAACACCTCGTTAATTCAACCGAGGTCCCCTGGCGGCATTGATGAACGCGCCCATCATGGCGTCGGACTTCAGTCCTTTTTCCCCTTCCACACCGGAAGACACATCCACCGCCGCAGCGCCGGTGCGGTCTATAGCGCGCGCAACATTTTCCACTGTCAGACCGCCGGCAAGGATCCAGGGCAATGGCGCGTCCCAGCCGTCAAGGATTGACCAGTCAAAGGCCTGGCCATGGCCACCTGTGCGACGCGCGCCCCTTGGTGGTTTCGCATCTATCAACAGCCGGTCGACGGCATTGAACGTTCTGAGTGGTTGAAGGTCTTCGACGGACGACACGCCGATGGCTTTCCAAACCTCAAGCCCGCTTCGATCTTTGATCTGCGCCGCGCGATCGGCGGATTCCGCGCCGTGCAGCTGCAGGGCATCCACACCGCTTACGGCGGCCGCGTCCACATCCGCGTCGGACGGATCCACCAACAGAGCAACCGTCCTTGCAGCGCCCTTGAACGCCAACAATCGCTTTGCATCCTCAGGTGTCACATGGCGTGGGCTGGCTTCGACAAACACAAAACCGATCCACGTCGCACCGAGTTCCGCCGCCCGGCGCACATGTCCGGGCTGCGTCAGTCCGCAGATTTTAACGTCCGCCAATTAATTGGCCGGACCTGTCGAGACCGCCACCATGGCCGCGCGCAGGGTGCGCTCGCCGATTTTCCAGCCTGACTGGAAAGTCATGGCAATGGCGCCGCTTGGCTGGTCAGACGGTATCTGGCTGACGGCCTGGTGGAAGTTTGGATCAAACGCCGCGCCGGGCACAGCATCGATCGCCGTTACGTTATGGCGCGCCAGAACCGCATGCAGCTCTTTCTGAGTCATCTCGATCCCGCCCATCAAGCTTTGCCCACCTTCACTCAGCGCGGCGCGGGTATCGGCATCCAGTGCGTCCATGGCGCGCGAGAGGTTGTCTGACACTGATAAGAGGTCGCCCGCGAACTTCTCAATCGCGAAGACCCGCGCATCGGCAACTTCCCTGGCCGCGCGCTTGCGCACATTATCGACTTCGGCGAGCGAGCGCAGCAGCTTGTCTGACAGTTCGGCCTTCTCCGCCTCTAGCCCGGCAATGATCTCGTCCGGCGTCGGCGGTGCCGGTTCTGGCTCAACCGCCTCACCGTCCACCGGCTCCAAAGCCGGATCTGCGTCAGTGTTTTCAGCCTCTGGTTCAGGCAATTCTTCTTCGAGTTTCGTTTCGTCGCTCATGAGACACCCTTATTCCTTGCCGCGACCATCGCCGATGATCCGGCTGACAACCCTGGCCGTGTAATCGACCATGGGAATGACGCGGGCATAATTCAGGCGCGTGGGCCCGATAACGCCCAATGCGCCGACAACCTGCTTTTGCGCGTTCATATAGGGAGCTACGATCACGCTTGAACCCGTAAGCTGAAACAGACGGTTTTCAGATCCGATAAACAGCCGCACTCCGCCCGCTTCCTGCGTTTTGGACAGAATGTCCAGCACGGCTTGCTGGCGCTCCAACATATTGAAAATCTGCCGCACGCGGTCGAGATCTTCTGCCGCCGTGGCATCCTCCAGCAGATTGGCGTGACCATGGACGATGAGCTTTGGCTCGCTGCCCTCACCATTGCCCGACCATTCGGCAAGCCCGGCTTCGACCAACGCGCTTGTGGTCTCATCCAGTTCTGCGCGATGGTCTTCCAATTCGCCAAGGATTGCGGCGTGACTGCCTTCCAGGGATTTGCCTTTCAGGCGCGTGTTCAAATAGTTGCTGGCTTCCATCAAGGCCGTGACGGGAAGATCCTTGGGCATGGCGACGAGCCGGTTTTCGACGTCGCCGTCTTCCGTCACCAACACACACAAAGCATCGCCGGTGCCGAGCGGTACAAATTCGACATGCCGGATCGGCGCATCTCGCGTCGGAGCAGACACCAAACCGGCGCCCCGGGCCACGCCCGACAGAAGCGTTGATGCTTCCGCAAGTACGGCATCGCGATCACGGCCTGCCGCGCTGAGACGGGATTCGATCTCGTCCTGATCAGCCGCGCTTGGATCACCAGACTCCAAAAATCCGTCCACGAACAGGCGTAGCCCGGCATGAGTGGGCTGGCGTCCCGCTGAAATGTGAGGCGAATCTATGAGGCCCAGATCAGTCAAATCCGCCATCACATTGCGAATCGAGGCAGGCGACAGGGAGATGCCGGATTTCGACAGTGTTCGCGACCCAACCGGTTCCCCGGTGTCGAGATAGCCTTCTACAATCGTGCGAAAGATGTCACGCGAGCGCGCATCCAGGGACTGCAATAGAGAAGAGGACGATGTGAAATCTCGCATTGTTCTGTGAGTAGGCATCGCCGCCTGAGTGTTCAAGGCACAGCGGCACTCGGTTACCTCCTGGAGAACTACGGATCAGCGTGTCACGCTCGCCAAGGTTAAGCCCATGTAAGTGCCGACACTCAAATCCAACCACGCCGTCCAATCAAGCCGAAACCGAACCGCGCTAAAACGCTCGGCTGAGGCGGCGAATTCGATGATACAAACGCGAAAAGCAAAGTCCTGGTTCACCAGCCGGCGCGGCGCAACAGCCGTGGAATTTGCTCTGGTCGCTCCAGTTTTCCTGTTTTTTTTCACCGCCGCGGTCGAATATAGCCTGTTCTATTTCAAGACGAGCTTCCTCAAGCACGTGCTGTATGAAGCAAGCCGCAACGTCCAGACGGGCGAGGTGCAGGACGCGGTCGATCCGCAAGCCTTCTTCCAGGCCGAATATTGCGACGATGCCGCCTTCCTGGTGCGCTGTGAAGACGTGTATTTCGATGTGCGCTCGGCCGCCGACCTGGCCTCCATCACCTTTCCAGGCGCAACATTCGATGGCAGCGGCATTCCGACCAACTTCGTGTTTCAGCCCGGCGGTCCGGACACGATCACCACGATGCGTGTGGCCACACCGTACAGCTTTTTCACACCGATGATGCAGGACATTTTCCAACCAGACGGGTCACCCGCCATCATTGTTGGCTATACCGTTTCAAAGAATGAGCCGTTCTGATGGGGCGGCACGTGGCCTTCCTGCGTGACCGACGCGGCCTGGCGGCGCTGGAATTTGCGCTGTTCTCGCCTTTCCTCGCAATCATGATCTACGGCCTGTTGGAAATGACCTTCCGGTTCCGCGCCGCTGATGAGTTCCAGCGCTATGTCCAGCAGGCCGGCGACTATCTTTCGCGCGAAGACCAGCTGGTCAGCGGCGATATCGACGCTATTTACGCCGCCGCCGACCATATGATCCGCTCCGGCGATCTGACCGGCAATCTTCATCTCGATGTTTCCAGCATTGGGTTCATTTCCGATGGCTCGCCAGAATTGCTCTGGCGTCGCCATCGCGGCAACACCCCGCCTGCGCTCGATGTAAGCGAGGCGGCGGGGCTCGGCGATCCCGGCGAAAGCGTCATGCGGGTGTCGGTTCGTTTCAGCTATGAAACACCCATCAGCGAGCTCATGGGCCTCGGCCAGATGACATTGGACGAAGCGGTGTTCTATCGCCCGCGCGTGACCCGGGTGATCGCGATCGATGGTGAAATTTTCGATGACGGGGCGAATTGGGTGAATGACGGCGCCTCGACCGCGCCGGCACCCGAAGGCGATCCGGATGTGGAGCCATGATGAGGTTCTGGACCAACCGGGCCGGCGGCGTTGCCGTACCCATGAGCCTGATGATCGTGGGGTTGATCTCCATGGTCGGGCTGGCGGTGGATGGCTCGCGCGCCTACCTCGCCCAGGACAAGTTTCAGGCTGCGCTGGATGCTGCCGCTCTGGCTGTGGGCTCCACTTATGACACCGATGAGGCGCTGGATCAGCTCGCCACCGACTTTGTGGTCAACAATTTCGGGCTCAACGGTACGACCCTCGGCGATATCAGCGTGGCGTCGACAACGGAGTATGTGAACCTGTCAGGCACGTTTACACTCGACACCTATTTCATGCAGATCTTTGCCGCCGACACGATCACGCTTTCAGCCAGCACCGAGGTGAAACGCGCGGGCGGCGGGCTGATGGTGTCCATGGTGCTCGACAATACCGGCTCCATGTGGAGCGGAGGAAATATTTCCGCGCTGCGCAACGCGTCCCAGAGCCTGGTCGACTACGTGTTCAACGGCGAAACGGAGGACGCAGACCTGCGCTTTGCCATTGTGCCGTATGCCGCCGCCGTAAACCCCGGATATGTGTCAGAAACCCTGGTCAATGTGCCGCTTGCCTATGGCAACGTCGATCCGCTGGATGAGACCGCCTGGAAGGGCTGTGTGTCCGAGCGTTGGGGCGCTGCCTCCCTGTCCGACACCCCGCCCAGCGCTGCATATTGGTCGCCATACTGGTTCCCCGCCGGAAGCGACAACAATTACATCGAAGGCGATGCGGCCAGCATCGTGCCGGGCGGGGTGAAGAATTCCAACCACATCACAGGGCCTAACATCGGCTGCCCGACCCCGATCACGCCGCTCACCTCGACCAAATCCGTCATTGATGGTGCGATCTCTGACATGACCGCCTGGAACCGTGGCGGCACGCTGACCGATATTGGCATGGCCTGGGGCATCCGCGTGCTGTCTCCCGGCCTGCCATTCTCAGAATCGTCCACGCAGATCGATCAGGAGACCGGGGCGTCTTTGTGGGACAGCACCCGTTGGCGCAGCGCCATCGTGCTGATGACTGATGGGGAAAGCAGCTTCTACAATTACGGCGGCGGCGGCGGATCCAACCAGGAAGGCACAAGCCCGAATACCAGCCACCCCTCCAGCTCAGACTACACCGCCTATGGCCGCTGGAATGAAGACGGTGGAAATGCCAAGACCATTTTCACGGGGGCGCCAGGCTATACCGGCGAAGATGGCACGACCGACAATTCCACCCGCGGCAAGATCAACCAGCGCATCCACGATCTTTGCACCCAGGCGAAGGCCCAGGGCATCATCATCTACACCGTCGTGTTCACCTCACGCGTCAGCCAGAACACCCGCGATATGTACAAATCCTGCGCCTCTGACCCCGGAAAATACTGGTATGCGCCAAACAGCAGCGCGCTGAATTCGGCCTTTGAACAGGTCGGAAGTGACCTGTCCAAACTGCGCATCACGCGCTAGATTCGACACACAAAAAGTCGTCGTCCAGATTTCCGTAGCGGAAAACGAGACCAACACACACGCCCTGACTATATAGCAGTCAGGTCACAAATAATGTGAGTCATTAGGGAGGCTCTCGCCATGAAAGACTATCTCCAATTCTACATTAACGGCGAATGGGTAGACCCCGCCGAGCCGCGCACGCTGGATATTGAAAATCCTGCGACGGAAGAAGCATTTGCGCGCATTTCCATCGGCTCTTCCACCGACGTGGATGCCGCCGTTGCAGCCGCCAAGGCCGCTTTCCCGGCTTTCGCTGCAACCAGCGTTGAATACCGCGCCGACCTGCTGGACACGATCGTGGCTGGTTACCGGGCCCGGATGGGCGAGATTGCTGAAGCCATTTCAGACGAAATGGGCGCGCCGATGTGGTTGTCAAAATCTGCGCAATCGGGCGCAGGCCTCGGCCACTTTGCCGCCACCGCTCAAATCCTGCGGCAATATCCGTTTGAAGAGCTCAGGGGCACGACCCTGTTGCGCAAAGAGCCCGTGGGCGTTTGCGGTTTCATCACGCCGTGGAACTGGCCGGCCAATCAGATCGCCTGCAAAGTGGCCCCGGCCATCGCTGCGGGTTGCACCATGGTGCTGAAGCCGTCCGAAATTGCACCGCTCGACGCGATGATTGTCGCAGAAATAATGCACGAGGCTGGCGTGCCAGCCGGTGTGTTCAACCTGGTCAATGGTGATGGGCCGGGCGTGGGTTCCAGCCTGTCGTCGCATCCGGATGTGGACATGGTCAGTTTCACAGGCTCGACCCGCGCGGGAGTACTGGTGGCCCAGGCCGCCGCGCCAACGGTCAAACGCGTGGCCCAGGAACTGGGCGGCAAATCGCCAAACATCGTCCTTCCGGGCGCTGACCTTCAAAAAGCCGTTGGCGGCGGTGTGAGGCACATGATGAACAATACTGGCCAGTCCTGTGACGCGCCGTCGCGCATGTTCATCCCCCGCGACCAACGCGACGAGGCGGTTGCGATCGCCAAGGCAGCCGCCGAGAATGTGAAAGTGCAGATGCCGCGCGAAGCCGACAAAGGCGCCATCGGCCCAATCTCGAACGCCAACCAGTACAAAAAAGTCCAGTACATGATCCAGATTGGGATCGATGAAGGCGCAACGCTGGTCGCAGGCGGCACGGGTCGTCCTGAAGGTCTCAATCGCGGATACTTCGCGCGGCCAACGGTGTTTGCCGACGTGACCAATGACATGACCATCGCCCGAGAAGAAATTTTCGGTCCGGTGCTGACCATGATCAACTATGACAGCGTCGAAGAAGCCATCGAGATGGCGAATGACACTGTCTATGGCTTGGCCGGTTATGTTCAGGGCCCCGCCGAAGATGCAGCCGAGGTGGCCACCAAGATCCGCGCTGGTCAGGTCGCGCTCAACGGCGGCGGGTTTGATATCACGGCGCCATTCGGAGGCTACAAACAGTCCGGCAATGGCCGCGAATGGGGCACGCACGGGCTTGAAGAGTTTCTCGAAGTGAAAGCGGTCTTGGGCGCGTCTGCCGCATAGAACGCTCCAAAACGCCAAAACCAGCGCCCCGGAGCTCCCCGCTTCGGGGCGTTTTACTATCGGCTGAACGCGAAGCTGTTGCGCTGAAACGGCCGCTCGGCACTTTGAGTCTTCACCTGTTTGGTCATCACGATGCCATTGGCCGACAGGATCAATGATTCTGTGATGTCGGCTGGCTCATCATTGTCTTCGCCGGTGTATTCCATGATCAGGATGACCTCGCCCTCATCACCATTGATGCGTGAGGTGACCGGCTTGTCGTCAATCATCTGGCCGTCGCCAGAAATCGTCCAGGTCCCGGAATTGTTAGCCTGGGGCTCTCCCGGATAGCCGAAGGCATAATTGACTGTTCGTCCATCGACTGGACCAACTGACAGCGTTGCGGGAATTGCGACGGTCTCTCCGGATGAATAGTCGAGATAGGTGAGTTCACCCGTCCATTCATCGCCGAGAACGAGGTCGAAATCAGACGGTGACACCATCGGCGCCGGCATCGACAGGCCCTGCGGCACGGGCGGGATCGGCTCTGCTATCTGGCATGCCGCAAGAGCCGCTGCCGCGATCATGAAAAACGAGTTGCGCATAGTGATCTCCGAGGTTGAGTGACCATACGTCAGAGTCGCCCCAAGTCCATTCACTTGCGCGCTGCTTTTTCCTCAATCCCGCTGATACCCTGCCGCGCGACAAGGGCCGCCCCCACATCGTCCAGGGCTATGCCGCGTGCGCGAAGCGCCACGACCAGGTGATACAATACGTCCGCAGCCTCGCTCGCGACCGCGTCATCGCCCTCACTGACCAACGCCAAAGCCAGTTCAACCGCCTCTTCACCAAGCTTTTTCGCGCACTTTGCCGAGCCTTTCGCCAACAGTTTGGCGGTGTAGGAGCTTTCAGTATCGCCGTCTGCCCGCGCATCCACGGTCTGCGCCAGGTGATCCAGGGCCTGAAACAGGTCTGCGGGTGACCCCAGCGGTGTTCCGTTCGCATCAGACATCTTGCATCTCCTCAAAAGGCCGCACAGGCGCGCCAGCCGCAGCCAGCGCAGCGCGCGATTGCGCGATCGACACCTCCCCGAAATGAAAGATCGACGCCGCGAGCACGGCATTCGCGGCGCCCTCAATCACCGCGGGGGCAAAATCTTCTGCAGACCCGGCCCCACCAGACGCAATCACCGGAATATTGACCACAGATGTGATGGCCTTCAACATTTCGATATCGAACCCGGACTTGGTGCCATCCTTGTCCATGCTTGTGAGCAGGATCTCGCCCGCGCCCCGCGATTCGGCCTCTTTGGCATAGGCCACCGCATCAACATCAGCTGCTTTACGGCCACCGTGGGTATAGACGCCATATCCGCCATGCTCAGCGCGGGCGTCGATTGCAACAACCACACATTGGCGACCCACTTGGGCCGCGCAGCGAGAAATCACCTCTGGATCGGCCACAGCAGCAGAATTGATCGCGACCTTGTCGGCGCCCGCGCGTAACAGGGTCACCATGTCATTTGGGTTTCGCACGCCGCCGCCCACGGTCAGCGGCATGAAACACTGCTCAGCCGTGGCGGTTACGATATCCAGGATTGTGCCCCGGTCTTCATGGCTCGCAGTGATATCAAGAAAGCACAGCTCATCTGCGCCAGCCGCGTCATAGGCCTTAGCCAACGCCACGGGATCGCCAGCATCGCGCAGATCGACAAAATTGACGCCCTTCACGGTGCGTCCGTCTTTCACATCGAGACACGGAATGATGCGGGTCTTCAGCATGGGGCGAGAAAGTCTGGCGAGGCGGTCAAGTCAAGCCTTGTGATAGGGCGTGCCTGCCAGAAGCGTCGCTGAGCGATAGATCTGTTCGGTCAGCATCACCCGCACCAGCTTGTGTGGCCAGGTTTGCGGGCCGAATGCGATCAAGCGGTCTGCGGCGCTTCGCACAGCTGCGCCATGGCCTTCGGCCCCGCCAATGAGAAAGGCAAGATCGGCTGTGCCGCGATCGCGCAAATCTCCAACCCAGTCACCCCAGTCCTGCGAGGATTGAGCCTTGCCGCGTTCATCCAGCGCCGCAATCACTGCGCCATGGGGCACGCGCGCAAGAATCCGCAGGGCTTCATCGTCCCGGCTGTTAGCGGATGGCAGTTCGTGCTCGGTCAGGCTTCGCAGGCCAATCTGCCGGCCCGTTTTCTGGAAACGATCCATGTAATCATCCACAAGCTCACGCTCTGGCCCGCGCTTAAGCGCGCCAATGGCAATGATATGGATGTGCATTCAGGTCGCTATTGGACGCGCGACGGGCCGCCACCCGACATCCAGATGCGCTCAAGATCATAGAACTCGCGCACTTCCGGGCGGAACAGGTGAACAATCAGGTCACCAGTATCGATCAACACCCAATCGGCGTTCGGCAGGCCTTCGATGCGGGCGCGCTTGCCGCCGCGATCCTTGAGCGTGCGCTGGATATGGTCCGCCAGCGCCGCCACGTGACGACCTGATCGGCCGGAGGCGATGATCATTTGATCGGCGAGTGTGGATTTCCCTTCAAGGTCGAGCACCAGAATGTCTTCGGCCTTGTCGTCTTCAAGGCTGGCAATCACCGACTCGGTCAGGGACTTCACATTGAGTTCGGCAGGCGTTGAGCCAGCGTCGGTCGTAGAGATGGCAGACAGGGATCAATCCTTTCCTGTGATTCCATAACCGGTGCATATCATGCGTCGCACCTTGGCTCCACCCGTTAACCCGGATTTAAGCTGCGGGGGCGGCGAAACGGATTTCTCGCCCGCGCCGCCGCACGCAGCGCCGTAGAAGAAGCGGTGTTTAATGGAGCGGTCAAAACGGTCCAGGCGGGCGCACCACGGCCTGGTAAACTGGCCGCCGACGGCTCGTCGACCCGATAGCGCGCAAACCGGCGTGCAAATTTCGACAGGCCGGCCTTCGGGTTTGCGCCAGGCCTTGCCACCGCGGCGACCGGAAGCGATGCGGCAATGCCTTCCCAGTCGCCCCAGCGATGAAAGCCCGCAAGATTATCAGCGCCCATGATCCACACGAATCGAGCTTGCGCCAGGACGGGCGCAAGCCCTTCCAACAGATCACTGGTGTACGAAATGCCCAATTGGGCCTCCAGATCGCTGACCCTCATCCGCGGATGATCAGCGAGTCGCGCAGCGGACGCATAGCGCGCCGCATAGACACCATGAGTCTCTTTGAGCGGATTTCCCCGCGCCACCATCCACCAGATATAGTCGAGCTGCAGCCGTTTCAGAGCTGTTTCCGCAACGTGTCGATGTCCGGCATGGGCCGGATTGAACGATCCGCCGAACAAGCCAACGCGTAGGCCGCGATAAGGGCCGGGAAGGTGTAGCCGGCCGCCACGGGCCGCTGCCGATCTGCTCAAGGCCGGGTCTGCCCCGTGCCGCGCACCACGTACTTGAAGATTGTCAACTGGTCCGCGCCAACAGGTCCGCGCGCATGGATACGCCCGGTCGCGATTCCAATCTCTCCACCCATGCCGAACTCGCCGCCATCGGCAAACTGGGTGGAAGCGTTATGCATCACGATGGAGGCATCAACCTCGCGAAGGAACCGCTCGGCAGTCGCGTTATCTTCTGTGACAATCATTTCTGTATGACCGGAACTGTAGTCACCAATGTGCGCAATCGCTCCGTCTACCCCATCGACCACGCGCACACTGAGGATCGGTTCGAGATATTCGGTTAGCCAATCGGCGTCCGTCGCCTCCTTCATTTCTGAAACCAGCTCTCGGGCCGCTTCATCTCCGCGCAGCTCACAGCCCACGGCCAGCAAAGGTTCCGCGATCTTGGGCAGCAGGTCGGCGGCCACAGTGCGGTCCACCAGCAGCGTTTCCAGTGCTCCGCAAATACCCGTTCGGCGCATCTTGGCATTTAGAACCAGGTCAACCGCTTTCTCCGGGTCAGCTGCCTTGTCGATATAACCATGGCAAAGGCCTTCCAGATGACCAATCACCGGCACCCGGGCCTCATCCTGGACCCGGGCAACCAAACCCTTGCCTCCGCGCGGCACAACCACGTCCACGCAGCCGCCAAGACCGGTCAGGATATGACCAACAGCGGCCCGGTTTCGAGTCGATACCAATTGAACGGCGTCTTCAGGCAATCCGGCCTTGGACAAACCCCGGCGCATGGCGTTCGCCAACTCGGTCGACGCATTCAGGCTTTCTGAGCCGCAGCGCAGGATTGCCGAGTTTCCCGAACGTACGCACAGCGCGCCCGCATCCGCAGTCACATTAGGGCGGCTCTCATAGATAATCCCGATGACACCCAGCGGACAAGCGACCCTGGCGATGTCGAGCCCATTGGGCCGCGTCCACCGCGCCAGCTCCCGGCCGACCGGGTCAGGCAAGTCAGCCACGTCGCGAACGCCATCTGCAATGCTCGCAATCCGGGCGTCATCCAGCGCAAGTCGATCCATCAGGGCCGCGCTGAGTTGTTTTTGACGTCCGAAGTCGAGATCCTCAGCATTGGCCTCGAGAATGGACGAGGTGGTCGCTTCGATCTCATCGGCGATGGCCTTTAGCGCGGCTG
This sequence comes from Pseudomonadota bacterium, assembly GCA_039815055.1. GTDB lineage: Bacteria > Pseudomonadota > Alphaproteobacteria > Caulobacterales > Hyphomonadaceae > UBA5336. Next base: position 30,068 of record JBCCAA010000006.1, read on the forward strand.
TACGCTGGCCTGGCGAAAGACGCGCCATCGCAGCAGACGCAGCGCGCGCGCGCTGGCCCATATCGAGCATGGATTCGGCGAGAGCGCCGTCGGCAATCGGAGCTTGAATGTTCATGCCCCTCTGGTGCCGCAAATGCGCGCCACTCGCAAGATTTACCCCTGAAAGGCATGGTTAAGATGCAAGCGTTAGCTTCAAGCTCATGCCCATTCTCGCTGCCTTTCTGGACCATGCCCGCCACCAGCGTCGGCTCGCCGACAATACGATTGAAGCCTACCAGTCGGATTTAGCGGGCTTTCTGGGGTTCCTCACCCACCATCTTGGAGAAGACCCCGGTCCCCAGGCGCTTTCGAACCTGTCTGCACGAGATGTGCGCGCCTTTCTGGCCCGCCGGAGACGCGACGGCGCAAGCGATGCGACAATTGCCAGGGCGCTGTCGGCGATCAAGGCGTTGTATCGTTGGCTGGAGCGCGAACATGGCCTGAAGACTGCGGAAATCGCCTATCTTGAAGGCCCCAAACGGCCGAGACGCTTGCCGCGGCCGGTCTCTGCCCCTGCAGCCATGGATATGATTGCCGAGGCCGAAGCCCTCGGAAGCGAGCCCTGGGTCGGCGCCCGCGATGCAGCGGTTCTGACACTGCTTTACGGCGCAGGCCTGCGCATTTCAGAGGCACTCTCGCTGACGGGCGCGGATTTGCCAGCGCCGGAAACCCTGCGCATCACGGGCAAGGGCGGCAAGGTTCGGTTGGTGCCAATGCTGCCCGTCGTGCGCAAAGCCGTGGACGATTACGCAGCGATGGCGCCGTTCATCCTGGGCAAAGCAGACCCGCTGTTTCGGGGCGTGCGCGGGGGGCCCCTGAATCCACGACTCGTTCAAGGACTCGTCCAACATCTTCGCAGCGCCCTCGGCTTGCCGGACTCGGCCACACCCCATGCCCTTCGACATGCCTTTGCGACACATCTTCTTGCGGGCGGTGCAGACCTTCGCTCCATCCAGACCCTACTTGGCCACGCCAGCCTTTCCACGACCCAGGTCTACACGGGCGTTGATGCCGCACGGCTGGAACACGTGCTCCGCGAAGCGCATCCGCGCGCCTAGCCAAATCAGCCTGCCTGTGCCAGTTCCTCGCGATGACCGCTCTCAAGATCGTTTCGTGGAACATCAATTCGGTGCGGTTGCGCGCCCCGAACATTGCAGCTTTTGTTGAGGAACAGGCTCCAGACGTTGTGTGCCTGCAGGAAACAAAGTGCCGCGATGGCGAGTTTCCCGAGAAGGCCTTTTCAGACATGGGCCTGCCCCATCTCGCTCTGCTGGGTCAGGGCGGCGGCCATCACGGCGTCGCCATTGCATCGAAACATCCCATAGACGCAATTCAGTCGCCTGACCTATGCCGCGAGGGCCATGCCCGGGTAAATGGTGCTCGGGTGAAAGGCGTGGATATTCACAACATCTACCTGCCGGCCGGCGGAGACGTGCCCAACCGTGAAACCAATGACAAGTTCGATCATAAGCTCGATTTTCTGGCGCGCATGAAGGTTGACTACGCCAGGCCTGAGTTTGCGAAACGCCCACTGATCGTCGTCGGCGACCTGAATGTCGCGCCTCACGAACACGATGTCTGGTCACACAAACAGCTTTTGAAGATCGTTTCCCATACGCCTGTCGAAACCGACGCCCTGGAAGCTGTTCGTGTTTCAGGGGGCTTCACTGACATCGCCCGTGAAGCCGTGGAAGACTCGCAAAAGCTCTACACCTGGTGGAGTTACCGCGCGAAAAGCTGGGCGGCGTCCAATCGCGGGCGGCGGCTTGATCACATCTGGGCAAACGCCAAGGCTCGCCCGCTGACGGACCCGGCAGACTACAAGATCCATCTGGCGTGGCGCGGCGGATGGAAGCCGTCAGACCACGCACCGATCAGCACGATCGTGAACGCAAGCGGTTAACCCTCCGGCCCGGACTTTCGCGGATCGGACTTAGGCGCGGGCGCCAGTCTCAACACATCGGTCTGGAAACGCTCATCGTCACCGTCCACCAGATAGCTCACCGATCGTGAGATCGCGTCTAAAAGCGCGTCGCGCCATGTGGTTTCGCTACTCGGAAAGTCAGACAGCACATAGGGCATGACCCGCGACCTGTCCCCCGGATGGCCAATACCCATCCGCACCCGGCGAACATCTGCGCCAACATGGGCAATAATCGAGCGCATGCCATTATTGCCTGAATGCCCGCCGCCCTGCTTTGTGCGGATACGCCCGGGCGCGAGGTCTATCTCATCGTGGAAAACCGTGACGTCTTCGGCGGATAGCTTGAAGAACCGAAGTGCTTCCGAAAGAGACCTGCCGGTCTCGTTATAGAAAGTCTGTGGTTTTAACAGCAGCACTTTCACGTCGCTGATGCGGCCTTCGCTCACCTCGCCCTGAAACTTGGATCGCCACGGCCCAAATCCGTGGGTGTCGGCAATCCTATCCAGCGCCATGAAGCCCAGATTGTGCCGATTGTCGGCATATTTCGCACCAGGATTACCCTGGCCGATAAAAATCTGCACGGGTGCCTCCGCGGAAAGCGAACTGCCCTGCCCACCAAATACGGCAGACAGGGCAGCAATCAATCGGTCAAGGACCATTGGTCTGCGGCTTACTCGTCGTCGCCGCCCTGTTCCGTTGTTTCCACGGCTTCCGGATCGACCTCTTCATCTGTTGTCTCAGCCTTCGCCGTGCGGCCAACCACGGTTGCGATGGTGAAGTCGCGATCGGTGATGGTCGGCTCAGCATCGCCTGGAAGCGTGATGTCGGAAATCTTGACGTTATCGCCGATATCCAGCTCTGAAATGTCTGCGGCGAGCGCGTCTGGAATGTTGCCGGCAGGCACCAGAAGCTCAACGGTGTGGCGCACGACGTTGAGTGAGCCGCCACGCTTGATGCCAGGTGAGGTTTCTTCACCGGAGAAGTGAACCACAACTTCGACCTTGATCTTCTGTTTCGCGTTAACGCGGTAAAGATCGACGTGCATAGGCTGGTCGCTGACAGGGTGCATCTGGATGTCCTGTGGGATCACCAACTGCTTTTCGCCATCGTGGACCAGTGTTGCCGTGGACGACAGGAACTGGCCGGTATTGATAGCCTTGATCACCTCATTGCGTTTGAGGTTGATCGCCACCGGAGCTTCGTCGCCGCCATACAACACGCCGGGTACAAATCCCTCGCGCCGCGCCTCTCGGGCGCCGCCTTTACCGGTGCGTGGACGGACGGCCACGTTGAATACAATTTGTTCGCTCATTGGGTTTCCTTCGCCCTGAAATCCGCCTCGACTCTGCGAGGTGACAGCCTGACACGAGCGGCCTTGCGCCGCCGTTTCATCGAAGCGCGCATAAGACATAAATGGTGCGACAGCGCAACCACTGGATGATCCCGCCTGTCGCCCCAATCTCACAGCCATGACTAACAGGACGATTGTCTACTTCGATGGGGCGTGTCCCCTGTGCCTGCGAGAGATCTCGCTGATGCGCCGGCTGGATTGGCACAATCGGATCGACTTTGTGGATGTGTCGGAGCCGGATGCTGCGTCGGCTTGTCCGATAGACATGGCAGACTTGCTTGAGCGGTTTCACGTCACCGATAGTAATGGCACCCTACGAAGTGGGGCCGACGCGTTTGCTGCGATGTGGCGCGCCACCCCGCTTTTGGCACCGTTCGGGCATATGGCCCGGTTTCCCCCAGTGCTTTGGGGGCTGGAACGTCTTTACCGACAATTCCTGAGGGTCCGCCCGCGCCTGCAGCGTTTTTTTGCGAAAGGCGCGCCAAATGTCGGCGCCTGATCGCGTTCTGGCAGATCTCGACTCTGGGCTCGAGCGCGTAATTGCCATGATCGGCCGGGGAGTGGTCGATGCCCGGTCTGCTTTTCGTTGGCCGGTTCTTTCGACGCAGGCGCTTGATGGCGGCGGGGCCAGTCGAATTGTGGTTTTGAGACAATTTGATCGAGACAGAAGGGAATTGTCGTTCTGGACAGATAATCGCTCTGACAAAGTTGCCGAGCTGGAGGCCGCGCCGATCGCCACAACGCTGTTCTTCGATCCCGCAAAAAAGCTCCAGATCCGCGCGTTTGGGCCTGTCGTGGTCTGTAAACACGGATCGCTGCGCGATGTGGCCTTTGAAAAGGCGAGCCAGGGCAACCTGGACGACTATGCCAGTTTAACCGGCCCCGGCGCCCCGATGGCTGCGCCCGAAACCACGACCAAAGAGACCGATCCATCGGCGCACTTCGTCCTGCTCACGCAGACCATCTCCAGGCTCGATGTCCTCGAGCTTTCGCGAAACGGGCACCTCCGCGCCATGTTTGACTGGTCAGGCGAGGCGCCATCAAAAACCTGGGTGACGCCTTAAACTGAACCGATCGCAACCAATGGCGGCGGAAATGCCCAAATTGCGCCCTTATCTCGCTGTGCCTGACTGCTTACTTTAGGCAACACACACTCAGTCTCGGAGTATTGAAACAGCCATGCTGTCCAGCTTCATTGTTCTCGCTGCGGCCAATTTGAGCCCAGCCCACATCACCGCCGCCACGGCGCCTGCGCCCGTTGCATTTGTTGAGCCGGCACCTGCCATCGTGGCAGAGCCGCTTGTGGTGACCACTGCGCCAGTGGCTCCGCCAAAGCCGGCGCCCATTCCGGTTCAGGCCACCCCTCAAGAACCAGATCCGGCACCCACCGTGATCGCGCCCGAAATCGAACCTTCGAAAGAAGTGCCGGCGCCGCAAGACAGCGCACAGTCAGAACCGGTGGCCGATCCATCCATCGTCTCCCCAACCGAACGCCGTGCCATCCTGAAAACGGCGGAGAATGCACTTGCGCGAGTTGAAACGGCCCAGGGACGGTTTGTTCAGCTGGACGTGAATGGCGGCATCAGCGAGGGCAGTTTCGCCCTGCAGCGACCGGGCCGGATGCGGTTCGACTATGATGATCCGGTGCCCATCCTGATCGCTTCAGATGGCACTACGGTTGCCATGCGCGATGACGAGCTGGAAACCGTGGATCGTGTGCCGCTGGGCTCTACCCCGCTCAGCCTGCTTCTGTCGAATTCAGTCGATTTCGAAAACGATACCGACGTGATCCGCGTCCAGAAAGCCAGCGGCATGGTCGCAATTACGGTGCGCGACCCCAGCGCCGAGACGGATGGCGAGCTGTCGTTGATCTTCGATGCCGGCAGTTACGACATGATCAGCTGGCGCGTCGTGGATGCCAATGGCGGCATCACATCAGTCTCGCTCAGTGAGATCCAGACGGGCATTTCCCTGAATCCACGACTGTTTATTGTCCGCGACTTTGAGGATGAAGAGGATGACCGTCGCCGCTAAACGAATTGCCGAGTTGCAACACACAAGTCGTTTACCAAGATGTTACTTGATATTTCTACAGGACGTGACATATCTGCAACTGTAGATGACAGAGCGCCGAGGTGGACCCCAACCGCCTTAGGACGATTGTCTACCCATTGCGCCGGTTCCTTCCCCTCCCGGTGACATGCAGCAAGTCGAGCGCCCAGGCCGTTCCCCCCGGTTTGGGCGCCTTCTTGTTCAGCGGTCAGGGCGACAGCCGCGATGTGACACCGTCAGCCAGCAAGCGGCCGGGTTCAGTTAGCCAAATGCGGTTGTCATGACGCTCAACCCAGCCTTGCTCCAGCGCTTCGCTAAGGGCCTCTGCCGGGATGGAATGGCCCAGCGCTTCCAAACGAGCGATATCAACACCCCGCGACGTGCGCAGGCCCATTGAAAGCAGTTCGCGAGCTGAAGGCAGTGCTTCCAACATGTCTTGCGATTGCCAATGATTGTCGCCATTGGCGCTGACGTAGTCGCTGGGTTTGCGGTGGGTCACCGTCGCCGCACGCGCGCCACTGACGGTGAGCCTTCCATGGGCGCCGGGGCCGACGCCGATCCAATCTCCACTGGCCCAGTAGATATGATTGTGACGGCTTTCGAAGGCCTCCGCAGTAGCGTGGTTTGATATCTCATAAGAGTGAAAGCCGCGGGATCTGGTGATGTCCTGCGTCAGCTCATGGAGATCGGCCTGGTCATCGCCCGGCATCGGCTTCAGTTCTCCGCGGGCCGCGCGGTGGCCAAAAGCGGTGCGCTCCTCAATCGTCAGCTCATACAGCGACAGGTGCGGCGCGCCGAGCTCCAACGCCGCAGTCAGTTCGCTTTTCCATTCCCGAAGACCCTGGCCGGGACGCGCATAGATCATGTCGATCGAGAAATTCTCAAACAGGTCGGCAACCTTGGCCACAGCCTGTCTGGCGCTTTGCGCGCCATGGTCGCGGCCCAGAAAGGACAGCGCCGCATCGTCAAGTGACTGAACGCCAACCGAAAGCCGATTGATGCCGGCGGTTTTCCAGCCCTCAACATCGCGCTTCAATATATCGTTTGGATTGGCCTCCAGCGTGATTTCGGCATCTGCCGAAACGCCGAACATCTGATCGGCCACGGCCAGTATCTCTTCCATCTGCCCGCCAGTGAGTAGAGAGGGCGTGCCGCCGCCAAAGAACACCGTCTGCAAACGGGGGTGCGCCGGTATCACATCTTTATGCGCTGCAATGTCAGCACATATTGCAGCCACCAGCGGTGCCGGATCGCGGTCTTTGGCGGCATAAACGTTAAAGTCGCAATACGGACAGATTTTCGCGCAATATGGCCAGTGGATGTATAGGCCAAACCCGTAGTCCGGGCCGAAGGGTTGCGTCATTCCGGCTCCAGAAGCGCAGTTCTGAGCTTGGCGAACGCGTCTGCCCGGTGGCTGATGCCATGTTTTTTGTCGGGGTCCATTTCTCCGAAGGTCAAAGTCTCACCCACGGGAACAAAAACCGGATCATAGCCAAACCCGAGTTCTCCGCGCGGTGGCCAAACCAGTTCTCCGCGCACTGTTCCCATAAAGGTCCGGGAGCTGCCATCGGGCCACGCCAGGGCGAGACAGCAATGGAAGGCTGCGCTGCGGTCTGCCGCACCGATACTCTGCAATTCGCGCTCGACCTTCTCCATTGCCCGCATCCAGTTTCGCGGCTCGCCAGCCCAATCCGCGGTGAACACGCCGGGCTGGCCGCCCAATGCATCTACCGAAAGGCCGCTATCATCGGCCAGGGCGGGCAAACCGGAGCCCTCCACCGCGGAACGCGCCTTTATCAGAGCGTTGCCCTCGAACGTGAACTCGGTCTCATCAGGCTCGGGCAAGTCAAGATCACCAACCGAAACCACGTCAAACCCCAGCGGCTGCAACAGCGCGATCAGTTCGCGCACCTTGCCGGCATTGTGCGTGGCCGCAACGAGGCGGCAGGGTTCAAGCGTCTTTTGGTCCATAACAACTCCGAATGGGCCCGGTTCTTGCTTTTGCGACAAATACATATATATCGTTTAACGGTAAACCGGATCACGTTTTTCCAGGATCTTTCCCACGTTATGACACCTCGCTCTCGAAACTCCATGGCGGCTGCGCTTTCGGTCCTGATGACTGCCGTCATTTGGGTGACCGCGCTCATTGGGGTGCTGTCGGTCATCGTCTTGACCATCGGTTTGTTTGCCAGCCTCAATGGCGGGCAACTGGACCTTGCCGTGGGCGATGCCAACGCCGACATCGAACCGATGACCATAGGCCTCGCCCTGGCGACGCTGATCGTGATTTTTCCTGGGATCATCTATGTCTGCATCCAGCTGCGACGGATCCTGACCACGCTGGCTGAAGGTGACCCCTTTGTGCCCGAGAATGCTGGCCGCCTGTCGCGAATTGCGATTGCTCTCGGCGCCATGGAGTTGCTTTCTATCATTTTGACGCTGGTCATGCGGGCCGCCATCAGTCCTGAAGATGCAGAGTTCGCACCTGACCTATCCATCAACCTTGTCGTCTGGGCCGCTGTGGCCGCCCTGCTCATCCTGTCGCAAGTGTTCCGTGAAGGAACGCGCTTGCGCGATGAAGAAAAGATGACGATCTAGGAGAACAAGATGACGATTCGTGTGACCCTGGACCGCGTTCTATTGGAGCGCCGCATGTCTCTGACAGAATTGTCAGAGCGTGTGGGCGTGACGCTCGCGAACCTTTCAATCCTGAAAACAGGAAAAGCCAAGGCTGTTCGCTTCTCAACACTTGAGGCGCTCTGCCGGGAACTGCAGTGCCAGCCAGGCGATATTCTGGTTTTTGAAGGCGAGAACGGCGAAGGCGCCGCCCAGATCGCTGCGGAATAGCGCCGTCACCGCTTAATCTGTGCACCAACCGCCATCGCTACCCATGGGCACGGCATGTCCAAGCGCCAGCAATTCGGCCGACAGGCTGCCTGCACTGGGCAGACGAGCGTCTGCGACGACACGGCCAGCATATTTGTCTTCAGTGATGTTGGTAAGCCAAACTGTGCCATCGATTCGCCCCGCCAGTGCGTCGCGGGCGGCGTGACCTGCTTCACGCTCGGCGTCACAATCGGGGCGATAGGTCTCCGGGGCATCGATCCCTGCCAGTCGGACCAGGACTTCAACTTCCTGGCCCAGCCAGATCTTGGCACGAACCCGAAGTGTGTCGCCATCCACCACACGCACGACGCTAGCGGGAATCGGCCCTGGCAGAGTGTCGGCCCCCACCGGCTGCGAGCTGGTCATGCCCAAAAGAAAAATCAGGGAAAATTTCGATATGGATCGAATCGTGTAATTCATGTTTTGTTCTATACTAGCATGCACTGGTTTATGCAACCTTAAGTCGTATTTTACATTTGGGATTGCGCTAAGCTGACGGGGTCGTTTCGGCGTCTTCGCGTTTCGGCTCAGGGCGCCGCAACAGTTTGCGGGCTGCGACGCGGTGGCGCTCCTGGATTTGTGTGCCCACCACGCCGAGGGCCGTCGCCAGCACTGTTGCGTCATCGGTAAAGCCGAGCCCAATGACGAAATCCGGCATTAAATCTGTCGGAACGACAAAGTATGCCAGCGCGGCCAGAAGCACGGCCTTTGTCTTTAGAGGCGTGTCCTTGTCGATCGCCGCATACCAGGCCGCCGCAAGGTCATCTGCAAAAGGAATGCGTCCAGCCACCCGCAGCAATTTCGGTAGAAAGCGCGTGCGCGTGTGGCTCCAATTGCGCTCCACTGCGACCGGAAGCGCCGCGCGATCAGGATCACCCGCTTCCGCTTTCATTTCCCTTGCGTCAGACATTGGCCTCCTCGCATCTCAAGCGTACATCACACCTCACAAACATAGGGAGGCTTGTCGGCCGATGAAACTCGATTCTTCCGTATCCGCTGTAGTTACCGGGGGTGCATCCGGTCTGGGCGCCGCCACGGCGAGAGCGCTTGCAACCCATGGCGTCAAAGTTGCGCTGTTCGATCTGAATGCCGAGAAAGGCGAGACACTGGCCAGTGAAATTGGCGGCGTCTTCTGCGAGGTGAATGTCACATCAGATGACAGTGTCGATTCCGGATTTCAAAAATCGCGAGCCGCAATTGGCCAGGAGCGGGTTCTTGTAAACTGCGCTGGCACGGGAAACGCCATCAAAACAGCCTCCCGCGACAAGCAAACCGGCGAAATCAAGCATTTCCCGCTGGATAAGTTCGAACTGCTGATCCAGATCAATCTGGTTGGCACGTTCCGGTGCATCGCCAAATCGGCGACCGGCATGATGACGCTGGACCCTATTGAGGGTGAGCGCGGCGCCATCGTGAATACGGCCTCAGTTGCTGCGGAAGATGGCCAGATTGGCCAGGCTGCTTATTCCGCTTCCAAGGGCGGGGTTGTTGGAATGACCCTGCCTATTGCGCGGGATCTGGCGCGCGAACAGATTCGCGTGAACACGATCCTTCCCGGCATCTTTGACACACCGCTGATGCAGTTTGCCCCGGAAAATGTAAAACAGGCGCTGGCCGCGTCGGTTCCCAATCCGGCGCGTTTCGGCGCACCGCCTGAATATGCTTCGCTGGCCCTGCAGATGATCCAGAATGGCTATTTCAACGGTGAAGATGTGCGCCTGGACGGGGCGATCCGCATGGCGCCTCGCTGATCAGCGCTCAGCTTTGTTCCGCCAGGTCAAGGGTTCCACCATGTGCTGGCCGCCAGAGCCTATATAGTTGGGCAGTTGGTCACGTGATGGCGCGGACGTGGTCGCCGAAGACCGGACAATGCGGGTTGTCGTCGTGGATGGCGGGACTCGGCGCACTGTAACTGTGCGGTGCTCTCCATGCGCCGCCCCCGAAAGGCCGCTTGGGTGGGAATAGTGACGTTCATGGTGGTGGCGCGTCACACCAATTCCGAGCCGCGTCAGGGTTTCGGTGGTCATCAAGCCTTCATAGAGCCCTTCTTGGCGTTGAAACGCGCGAAGGGCACGCTCGGTTCGCGGTCCCAGGATTCCATCAATCGGGCCCGGATCAAAGCCTTTCACCGCCAATTCCGCCTGGATACGGCGCACAGCTTCGCTCGACGGAGCAATCAGCACTTGCGCGGTGTGACCGCTGATCTGGTTGCAACAGGAGCCGGCATGAGGGGCATGCTCGCCAGGGTGCGCGTGGTGATGGGCTTCTCGATGCTCGGCCATCGCCGAGCCCGCAAATACTGCGATAGTCAGGGCGGCGAGCGCAAATAGACGCGACATTGTCTCTCTCCAGCACAAAATTCCCCTTTAGGGTTAATAGCTGACGGCAAGAGTCAATGAATCGGTGAGAAATGAGCGATTTCAGGCGAATTGAGTACACATATCTCTCCTATGGCGCGAACTTTCCATCGGGCCGAGCCGGAATTTGGCGCAGCGGAACAAACATGCTGTAAGCGCTTTAGTCGAACCTGGAGGCCTCATGTCAGACCCAATCCGCCCGCGCAACTGGTCCAAGGCTGAAATCACGGAGCTCTATGAGCAATCGCTGGACGTTCTGATCCAGCAAGCTCTGGCTGTGAAAAGCGCCAACTGGGCGGACGGGCAAATCCAGAAGTCCCAGCTACTGTCCATCAAGACCGGCGGATGCGCAGAAGACTGCGGCTATTGCAGCCAATCGGCCCATTTCGACACTGGCCTTGCGGCCGAAAAACTCATGGAATTGGATGAGGTTGTAGACGCGGCAAAGCGCGCGAAGGCGAGCGGCGCCGACCGATTTTGCATGGGCGCAGCGTGGCGCTCCCTGAAAGACCGGGATCTCCCAAAAATTGCCGCCATGGTCACCGCCGTGAAAGCCGAAGGTCTGGAAACCTGCGTCACAGCCGGCATGCTGGAAGATGGCCAGGCCGAAGCCCTGAAAGATGCCGGGCTCGACTATTACAATCACAATCTTGATACCTCGCGCGAGTACTATGGCGAAGTCGTCTCCACACGCACCTATGAAGACCGGCTGGACACGCTCGCCAAGGCGCGAAAAGCGGGCATAAAACTATGTGTCGGGGGCATTTTGGGCATGGGCGAGGGCCGGGAAGACCGGATTGGCCTGATCCATGAGCTTTCAATGCTAGAGCCGCATCCAGAAAGCGTCCCGATCAACATGCTAGTGCCGATTGCTGGCACCCCGCTGGGTGAAAGTCCTCCGATCAGCGTCGTGGAGCTGGCCCGCGCCATCGCTGTTTGCCGGATCGTGTTTCCCCAGAGCTGGGTCAGGCTTTCGGCCGGACGAGAGACGATGAGTGAAGAAGGCCAGGCAATGTGCCTGCTGGCTGGTGCCAATTCAATTTTTGTCGGCGACCGTCTGCTTACCACGGACAATCCCGGACTGGACCGTGACACCGCCCTCATGGATGCCATGAGCCTGGAGACCGGCACGGCCAGGGACATGCCGCAAAAGATCGTTCTGATTGACCAGCGTTAGGCTTGGGGCTCCGACTCTCGTCGCCGAAGCTTAGTCGTCGTCTACGATCACTTGCCCGTGGCTCAACAGGTCGTCGGCCAGAAGATTGGCCGGCATGGTTCCCGCCGGACAGGTCGCAAAAACGGTGTTCGACACGCCAGGTAAGCCAGATGGCTGCGCCTGAAGCGAGCGGAACACCCAGGCCAGCAAGAACAGCGCCGCCACTGCCGCCAGCATCCACCAGATCGCAGCGCCCGTGCCATCATCGACCTCATCATAGGTCGCAGCCGCTGGTGCAGCGGACTGGGTCGCGGCGGCAGTCGGGGTCGCCATGGCTGCGGTGGCGGTTGGGCGCACAGGCTCAGGTATCGGCGTTGGCGCCGAACGTGTAGCAGCAACAGAGGCAGCGGCGGCTGCACCGGTCAGCGCCGCGACTCCGGTCGCTGCGCCAGCTTTCTTCACGCCTACGGGCTGGCCTTTCTGGGCAAGCGGATCCTTGGCGTGCCGGTCGCGCCAAGCGTCCTGGGCATCTTTATCCTTGGTTGGAATCAACAGCCATTCCCGCAAATCCTTGCGGCCCTGGTGGTGTTCAAGCGTTTCAACAATATCGAACCAGCCTTCGGTATTGGTCCGCGAGGTAAATCCCTTCAGATCGTTGCGAGTGTCGGCGCTATAGGGCTCATACGGCACAACATCGTCGAGAGCCGCCTGAATGAACGGCTGATCCTTGATGGAATACCCCGTGCCCGCCGCAGCGCGCACGAAATCTGACGTCACAGCATTTTCCGACCACAAGACCAGCATCGCCTTTGACCTGTGGACAGCACGCGCTTCTTTCTCGTCGAACTGGTCATCCGTCGACTTCGCATCATACCAGACGCGCATTTTAAGCGCGCGCAGGCGGCGCGTTACCAGTTTCGCCAGGTCGCGATCTTCCAAGGCGGCGACCACGAAAACGTCGTAACTCATGCCAAAAACCCCTCAATTTCGAATCTCTACCATAAAGACGACTGCTTAAAAGGCCAACCGATTCAGCGGTGAGGGGAAATGGCAGGTGGCAAGCGGCCAATTTTGCTCTAAACGGGCCGATCTAACGGACACTTTCCACTTATAAAGGAGCCCTAAGATGGGGTTCAAATGCGGCATCGTCGGATTGCCAAATGTCGGCAAATCCACGCTCTTCAACGCTTTGACGCAAACGGCTGCGGCGCAGGCGGCGAACTATCCTTTCTGCACGATTGAGCCGAATGTCGGCGAGGTGGCGGTCCCGGAACCGCGCCTCATCAAACTGGCCGAAGTGGCGGGATCGAAGGAAATCATCCCCGCTCGAATGAACTTCGTTGACATCGCAGGCCTGGTGGCTGGCGCGTCACAGGGCGAGGGGCTGGGCAACCAATTCCTTGCCACGATCCGCGAAACCGATGCGATTGCCTATGTGCTTCGGTGTTTTGAGGATGACGACATCACACATGTTGATGGCAAAGTAGACCCCATTGCCGACTTGGAGACCGTTGAAACCGAGTTGATGCTGTCGGACCTGGAGAGCCTTGAAAAACGCAAAACCAACTGGGTGAAGAAAGCCAACTCTGGCGACAAGGAAGCCAAGGCCCAGGTCGCATTGATCGATCTTGCGCTGGAAGAGCTGAACAATGGCCGTCCGGCACGACGCGCCGACGTGTCGTCCGACGACGAGAAGGCCTGGCGAATGCTCCAGCTTCTCACCGCCAAGCCCATTCTTTATATCGCCAATGTAGACGAGGCCTCAGCGGCAACAGGGAATGCGCATTCCGATCGCGTGGTCGCCCATGCGAAGACTGAAAACGCGTCCTGCGTCGTCATTTCAGCCCAGATTGAAAGCGAGGTCGCGCTTCTGGAAAATGAAGAGCGGGCCGAGTACCTGGAAGAGTTGGGCCTTGAAGAGCCCGGCCTCAGCCGGCTTATTCACACCGGTTTCGACCTTCTCGGCTTGCAGACCTATTTCACTGCCGGTCCGAAGGAGTCGCGCGCCTGGACTATTCCAAAGGGTGCAACCGCGCCTCAGGCCGCCGGGGCGATCCATGGCGATTTCGAAAAAGGGTTCATCCGCGCTGAAACCATCAGCTTTGATGATTACGTCGAACATGGCGGTGAGTCTGGCGCGAAAGAAGCTGGTAAAATGCGCGCCGAGGGCAAAGAGTACATCGTGCGGGATGGAGACGTAATGCTCTTCCGCTTCAATGTGTGACAGCTGTGAACTTTCCGGCAGCCCGCTGACAGTTTAAATACTTTGCAATAGCGTTCATGGGGAAGATGATGAGCCGCCTAACAACCACATTCAAACTGGCCTTGCTGGCCTCGACAGCCTTCACTCTCGCCGCGTGCGGAGAAAGCAAGACCGGAGAGCCACTGCCTGAACCTGAAGCCTCCGAGCGCGCGGCATCTGGCTGGGCCATGCCCGGCTACGATCAGCTTCTTTCAGCCGCGCCCTCGGCAAGTGGAACGACGGTCACTGTCGATGCGATTTCAGGCCTGTTTCCAGAGGGCTTCGACATCAGTTGGAGCGATGCTCAAGCCGACGAAGGCGTCACGCGCTTCACGGATTTCAGTGTCAGCGCCGCAGACAGCGATATCGCGCTGACGGCAAGTACGCTCGATATCTACGGCGCCGATATCGCAGCGCTCACATCATTGATCGCCGGTGAAGCCGGCACGGGAACCCCCTTTTTTGAACGCCTGGATGCCAATGGCCTCGCGATGGTGGGGCTGGAAGCCGCGTTCCAGCCAATGATGGACCCGGTCAACGAGATGATGCTTGAGGATTTCGGGGCCTCCGACATTGAGTTCATCGACCCGACCACCACATTCGAATCCTACACTCTGGAAGCCGAACGCCTCGTCATCGACCGGATGGTCCAGCACGCCTTACCCGAGATTGGCACTCCAGCCGATGATGAGGACGAGCGCGCATTTCAGGATGTTGCACGCCACATCGCATCCTGGAGTGTGGACGCCATTGTGCTCAGTGGCGTCACATCGGGCCTCAGCTACACCCAATATGGCGCCGAAGTGAGCCAGGCCTATGAAATTGACCTGATCGGATATCGCGGGTTCGACCGCGGCAATCTCGCCTCATCCGATGTCATTGGCATGCGCTCAACAGGCACGTTGCCCTTGCCCACAGCGGCCAGCTTCAACCCTGATGCAAGCAAGATGAAAACCAAGCCGGTGGAGATCACCACCACACTTGGCTCACTATCTTGGTCCGGCATCGAGATGCGCCGCGTGCTGGACTATGTCATCGCCGGCACACCGCCGCCGACAAGCGAGACAGGTCTTTTCTCACTGGGCACACTCGAAATGGTCGACACGGCCTACACCTTCGAGGGACAGGACTTTTTCTCCGCCGACCGTTTGCGCCTGGATTTGTCGGAATGGCACTGGCTGATCCCGGAGCGCGTATCGCTGAGCATGGACCAGCTGGTGTATGATTACACGGCCTTGTCACCGTATCTGAAAGACCTCATGTTGTCGGAACTGGACGCGGAGATGCAGCAGGCGGGTTGGGCCGACAGCATCGATAGCATCCTGGACCTGGTCGAACGTGACGGCATTTTCTCTACGCCGTCAGATGGCGAGCTGCTCTGGGCCTGGTCGAAAGACACCGGAGACGCTGACTTTGAATACTCGACTGAAACCGAAGGATTCTTCAGCCAGGATATGGGCATCGCCGGCAAACTACCTCCCTATGAGGATTGGGCGCCACTTCTGGATTTTTCAGAAGATGAGCTGTCGCCAAAAGCCGAAGCGGCACTGGAAGACGCATTCCGTAACGATGCCCGGTTCGACGGCGCGCATATCCGGATGGTAGATGAGGGCGGGCTCGACACGCTGTTCCAGCTTGCCGTCGATATTGCCGACGTGCTGCCCCAGGACAATCCGCAAGTTCAGGTTTTTGCCTCCTATGAAGTCGATGACCTGAAAACGATGCTCACCGGCATGATGCTGATGGGGGTCAACCAGGCCGCACAGGAGTTTCCGCCTGCGCGCGGCTATGGCAACGCAGTTGTCGACTGGATCAAGGAAGGCGGCATGCTGGAACTGGTCGTCAAACCAGCCGAGCCGGTCACAGCCGAAACCGTTGAAGCATTCGACCTGCTCCACGAAGGTGACCCGTCACCGGACGCGGTGATCGACTTCTTTGGCGTCGACGTCCGCCACACACCGGCGGACTAAAGCCTACAAACCCTCGGGCTGGCCAACCACGGCAAAGGTAAAGTTCTCTGGCGAGAGATACGTCTCGGCAACCCGTTTCACATCGTCCAGCGTGACCGCTTCAATCTTGGCGTTCCGCTGGTCGAAATGGGCGATGCCCAAGCCTTGCTGGCGCACCGACATCATGTTTCCGGCAATCTTGGAATTGCTGTCGAACGACAGGGGGTATGAGCCGGTCAGATAGGCCTTGGCGTCGCTTAGCTCAGCCTCGGTGACACCTGTTTCAGACATCTCCGCCAGAATAGACTTCAGAACTTCGATAAATTCGCCGGTGCTCTCATTCTTGGTTTGACCGCCACCGCTCCAGGTTGAAAACAACGGGGCACCGCTCAGCGATGTACCAACGCCGTAGGTCAGCCCACGATCGACGCGCAATTCTTGCATCAACCGGCTTTCAAAGCCGCCGCCGCCCAAGGTGTAATTCAACACAACTGACGGATAAAAGTCCGGATCATCGCGTGACGGCCCCTTGGCCATGAACGACACGCGGCTTTGCGGCTGTGGAAGATCAACGACAATGGGCGCGGCAGTCGGGTCGCTCATCTCGACAGGCGCCACGTCTGCGACGCTTCCCGTTTCCGGCAAGCCCGCCAGCACGCTGTCGATGAGCGGGGCAAACTCTTCTGGAGAAATGTCGCCAACCGCCGTCACGATCATGCCTTCCTTGACCATAACCGCATCTTTTTGTGTGGCGATGGCCTCTCGTGTCAGCGCCTCGAGACTTTCGGCGGTCACATTGCGGGCAAACGGATGGTCAGGGTAAAGCGCCGCTTGCAGGGCTTCATTGCCGAGGAAGCCGGCATTGGTTTCGCGGCGCGCGAGACTGACATCCTGTTCGCGCCGAAACCGCTCAAACGGCTGCTCATCGAAGCGGGGTTCACTCATCGCCAACGCCACCAGTTCCATAGACTCCTCGGCGCTTTCGCTCAGCATGGAGGCTGAGCAAGACGTCCAGGTTCGACCATTGGAACAGCCAAACGACATGGCCTGGTCTTCCATCGCACGCGTGAATTCAAGCGATGGCAGCTCACCCGCACCCTCATTCATCATGTAAACCAGCGCCTGCGACAGACCCTCAAGCCCTTCGGGATCGGCGCTTCGTCCGCCCGGCCAGGCCACTTGGAACGAGACAATCGGGATCGAAGGCTCATCAACCAGCCAGACCGAAACACCGCCCGGCGTCGTGAAAGATGCGATCTGGGCAAAATCGCCCTCATGCACATTGACGTCGAGCGTTGATGTCGCGTCCACATCCGTTGCGGAGCTTCCCCCGCCACAAGCCGATAGTCCGAGCGCAAGCACAGCCGCGCATCCGGTCGCCCAATTGCGTTTCAACATCAAAGCCCCTCCTCGGGCAAAAGGCGTGCCGTGATATGATGCTGATCTTCAACAAACAGCGCGCGCAGCGCAGCATTGGCTTGTTCAGCCGTCACCGCGCGGAAACGCTCTGGCGCCTCCATTACATCTTCGATCGACGCTCCGGTTGAAAGCGCCCGGCCATAGGTATTGGCCATCGCACTTTGGCTATCAAGGCCGTAGATCGCAGACGCCGCAAGAAGACGGCCGGACCGGCTGATGTCTTCTTCAGACAACCCCGCTTCAAGGATGCTGGCAATTTCGCCCATCACCGCCGCTTCAAGCGTGTCGAGATCGGTGCCGGGCGCCGGGCTTGCAGACAGGCCCGCCAGCCCGCGATCATGCAGGGAAAAGAAGTTCCAGGCCGACGCCGACACTGCAATCTTCTGCTCTTCCACCAGCGCCTGGTAGAGCGGACTGGTGAGGCCGCCGCCCATGGCATCAAGCCCAACAGCAAGGGCATATGCCAAGTCGGCATCCTGGCGATAGGAGGTGGAGATATAATAGCGGTCCCATTCAGGCTGACGCACTTTCGGGTCACTGTAGACGATCGTCTCACTCTCGGTGAGGTCCGCGACCGGCCCCCAACCGCGATCAGGCCGCTCTATCCCGGAAGCCGGGATCTGACCATAGGTTTTCTCGGCCAGCGTTAGCACGTCTTCGCCCGTCACATCACCGGCAACAATCAGAATGGCATGCTCGGGCGCGTACCATGTCGTGTAGAAGTCCAGCCCGTCCTGGGGGGTCAGAGCCGACACTTCATCCATGAAGCCAATCACCGGGATGGAATAGGGGTGGCCTTCATAAAGTGCGGCCATCACCTGCTCAAACAGGAGCGAGCCGGGATTGTTTTCAACACGCTGGCGGCGCTCTTCTTTCACAACATCGCGTTCTGAAATAAACGGGCCCTCAGGATCGTCATTGATGATGAGATCCGTCATACGCTCGGCTTCCAGCTCCATCATCAGCTCGAGCCGGTCGACGGCGACCCGCTCGAAATAGGCTGTGTAGTCCCAACTCGTGAACGCGTTCAGCTGCCCACCATTGCGGGAAATGATCGAATCGAACTCCCCGGGGGGCAAATCATCGGTCTCAGTGAACATGACATGTTCAAACAGGTGGGCGATGCCCGACTTACCCTGCGCCTCGTCAACCGCGCCAACCTTGTACCACACCATATGGGTGACAACGGGCGCGCGGTGATCGGGCAGGACCACAACCTCCATGCCATTGTCCAGCGTGAAGGTTTCCGGCGCCCAAGCGGCCGTCTCTGCGTCGCCATGAGCGGTCGCCGCAATACCAAGAGCGAGAAAAGCGCCCGCCAGACCAAGTTTCATCTTCATATCAGGTTCCCGGCAGTTTGATGCGGCTGCCTGATCCGCCTTCAATGGTGACTTCCTCGCCACCGGTCGCGGAATCGCTTTCGATCACGGCTTGCGCTTCGTCGTCGTCGCGATTCCAGAACAGAACACGGTCTGAGAAACTGGTCGATTTGCGCAATGTGTTGGTTTCTTCGAAATCCACCTGGTTGCGAATGACCGGGTTCACAGCATTGGCGCCAGCGACGGCCACCAGGGCCAGTTCGCCCGCCGATGCATTCTGCCCGATTGTGGTGCCAAATGCTGTAACCACACGATCATCTGTTCCCAGTTCGAGAGGGCGGGCAACGCCCGGCGTGGGTGGGCGAAGGCTGTAATCTGGCGGAACCGTGAGCGGCGCCTTGGTCACGACACGGAATTCATCCTGCTGATAATCATTGATACCGGGGTCTTGCGGCCCGGACGCACAAGCCGACAGCGTCAACGCCGCAGCGCCCGCTCCGATCGCATAAATTGACTTGTTCATGGCCATTCACTTTCCTTCCAGGCTGGCAACCGCACTTATGAGGCTGCGTTTTCAGCCGCTTTCTTTTCGCGAGACAGTATAAACTGATCGAAAAACAGCAAGGCTGCTCCGACAGTGATTGCCGCATCTGCGACATTGAACACATAGTTGAAGAAGTAAGGCTCCCACAGCCCGCTGAAGTCGAAAAAGTCGACCACCGCGCCAAACCGCACCCGGTCGATGAGGTTTCCAATCGCGCCGCCTACCACCAGCGCCAGCGCCAGGCCGGTCAACCAACGGGCCGCCTGTACCAGCCAGAAAAGGAAACCCAACGCAATCGCAGCGGTAACAGCCACCAGAACCCAGCGCATGATCCCCTCAGACTGGAGCGCGCCAAAGCTCGTCCCGCGGTTCCACAGCATGGTCAGGTCGAAGATACTACTGATCTCGATCCGCCCGCAGCGTTGTGTCTGGTCAAGGCACTCCAGCGCATTGAAGCGCGGCTCGCTCAGCACAAGCAACTTCGTCCACTGATCCACCACGACCACGAACGGGATGACAATCAGGCCAATCAGGACACGCAGGCGTGGGGACATTTCTTACCAACTCTTATGGGGCGCCGCTGGTTGTGTGAGCGCCGCCCCGCAAGGTCAAGCGTCAAGCACACGCCAGCGCCGGACCTCACGAAAATTCGATCATGATCTCATCAGCCGCCACGCTGTCACCAGCGCCAACACTCACTGATTTCACCGTGCCATTTGCCTCGGCACGGATGATGTTTTGCATCTTCATAGCCTCGACCACACAAACTGCCTGGCCCTCTTCGACGGCTTCGCCCTTGGCCACATCCACGCTGACAACAAGGCCAGGCATCGGCGACACAATCAGTTTCGACATGTCCGGCTTTTCTTTTTCCGGCAAACGCTCATGGAACTCAGCCAGCTTCGGCGTGCAGACCAACGCCGTAGCTCTGACCCCGCGATGGCGAAGCTCAAACCCCTCTGTGCGATCCGCAAATTTCACGGCGAATGGCTCACCATCCAGCACACCCTCAACAAGGTGCGAGCCCGGCACCCAGTCTGAAACCAGGGCGTGCGGTTTGCTGCCATTGATCGTGATGTGCGCCTCGCGCCCGTCGATCTCTAGGGTGACAGGATAGTACGCCTTGCCCAGAATGACGACCCAATCGGTGCGCGGCGCGGGCGGCGGCGCCAGGCGTCCCGAGATATTCGCAGCGCGGTTAGCGCGCACGCCATGGATGAACGCGGCGGTCGTGGTCAGCAAGACTTGCTGGTGCTCGGTTGGCTGCGTGCCCTGGAATCCGTCGGGGAACTCATCCTTGATGTAGGCCGTGGTGATGTTGCCCGACCTGAAGCGCGCTTCGTCCATCACCGCAGCGCAAAACGGGATATTGTCCCGAATGCCTTCGATGTGGAACCGGTCGAGAGCGGCGGCGTGTGTATCCAGCGCCGCATTGCGGTTTTTGCCATGGGTCACCAGTTTGGCGATCATGGGATCGTAAAACATCGAGATTTCGTCGCCCTCGCGCACACCGGAATCGACACGCACGGTGCCCTCGCCAAGCGGGCCCTCCGGCGACGGATGAAACCGTTTTAGCCGGCCAATTGAAGGAAGGAAGTTGCGATAGGGGTCTTCGGCATAAACCCGGCTTTCAATCGCCCAGCCCTTTATTTTCAGGTCTTTCTGCTTGATCGACAGCTTTTCACCAAAGGCGGAGCGCAGCATTTGCTCGACCAGGTCCACGCCTGTGATCATTTCCGTGACCGGGTGTTCCACCTGGAGGCGGGTGTTCATTTCCAGGAAGTAAAAGCTCTTGTCGACGCCCGATGCCACGAACTCAACGGTGCCGGCACTGTCATAATCCACTGCCTGTGCCAGAGCGACGGCCTGTTCCCCCATGGATTTGCGGGTGGCGGCATCAAGCAGTGGCGACGGCGCTTCTTCGAGCACCTTCTGATTGCGACGCTGAATTGAGCATTCGCGCTCAAACAGGTGGACGACATTGCCATACTTGTCGCCCATGATCTGGATTTCAATATGGCGCGGGTTTAGAATGAACTTCTCAATAAAGATGCGGTCATCGCCAAAAGCGTTCTGAGCCTCCGCTTTTACGGCGGGATAGCCCTCTTCCACTTCCTGGTCGGAATGCGCGATCCGAATGCCCTTGCCGCCGCCACCAGCCGAAGCCTTGATCATCACGGGGTAGCCAATCTCACGCGAGATTTTCACCGCTTCCTCGGTATCTTCGATCAGGCCCATATGTCCGGGCACGGTGCTGACTCCGGCGTCCGCGGCGAGCTTTTTCGAGCTGATCTTATCGCCCATTGCCTCAATCGCGTAGGGATTGGGACCGATGAAGGCGATCTTCTCTT
Source organism: Pseudomonadota bacterium (assembly GCA_039815055.1). Lineage (GTDB taxonomy): Bacteria > Pseudomonadota > Alphaproteobacteria > Caulobacterales > Hyphomonadaceae > UBA5336. The sequence continues at coordinate 51,660 of JBCCAA010000006.1, forward strand.
TTTCCAATCGGCGGGCAAACTCCGGGTTCTCGGAGAGGAAACCAAACCCGGGATGGATGGCTTCGGCGCCGGTCTGGCGCACCGCATCAATGATCTTGTCCATCACCAGATAACTTTCAGACGCCGGCGACGGGCCGATATGTACCGCCTCATCGGCCATCTCGACCGCCATTGATCCAGCATCCGCATCCGAAAAGACCACCACAGTTTTCACGCCAAGCCGACGGCACGTCTTGATGACACGCACGGCGATCTCACCGCGATTGGCGATCAGAATTTTTTCGAACATTCGGTTTGCCCCAGCGATCAAAATTCTTAGCTGGATTAAGGGATTAAATGGCGGGTTCGGCCTTGTCCATCGGTTCGCCTTCGTTACGCAGGGCCAGAGCGCCTAATCCAACCGAAAAACCCGGCGCTTCTTTGGACAGAAACGCGATGAGCGATTCTTCGGCGCGGCTGATCTGATTGTCCCAGCCCAGGCGTTTCAGAAACCAACCTTGTTCTTCGGCGTTGACGCCAGCTGCAGCACGGTCTGCGGCCTCACGGGCCAGGTGGCGCGCGTCTGCCGCCAGTTTGGGCGACGACGTCACGCGAGAGAACCAGTCACCGACGCGGAAAACATCTGCAAAAGCCTCAAAAACGCCGCCACTCGACGATTTCAGCCAGATTTCACGGCGTAAGGCCTCGCCAATCGTGTCGGGGTCTGGATGGGCGGCGGCCAAAAGGTGATTGCCAATGGCGCGCGCGAACAGATCGTTCCAGGCCACATCATTGCGCGCCTGCGCAATGGCATCATTGGTTTCGAACAAGAGACGGGCTTCGTCCCGCGTAACCCAAAGTCCACCCGCTCCGCCCGGAGCATAAAGGGCACCACGCACACGCTCGGTCTCGGCCTCATCGGCCAAACCAGCGTTCTGGATGCGTTGACAGGCCAAGGTGAGCGCAAACACGCCCAAACGGGGCGGTGCCCCTTCGGCTTTGCGCAACAGGCTGACAAGCAGATCAATATCGACCGCCCGTGGTGCGTTCTGAGTGCCCCCCAGGCGCTCCAACAGCCAGTCGGCCTCCTCATCGCTGACCCATCCGGCGGGCGCCTCGGTTTCCAGCAAGAAGTCACAGATCGCCAGGATGAAGCGTTTATCCCACTGCTCCGACCGGCGTTTAAGTCTGTCATTCAGCGAGAACAGCGTTTCAGCTTCAGAGCGCGACACGACGCCATCGCGAAACACGCGGCTGACCAAATCGCCCGCAGAGACCGCGCTGGATTTGCGCAAATCATCCATCTTGTTCAGCAGCGCTGCTTCGCGTTCAGCCGACATGGCACTGTGCTCCGTAATTTACAAAGCGCAGTTTCGGCGGGTTTTCTTTAAAACCGCTTAAACGTTGTCATCAAACGCGCCGGTATCCAGCTCCACATCCCAATAGAGATAATCCATCCAGGTCTCGTGGAGGTGGTTTGGCGGGAACCGTCGGCCGATGTCCTGCAGCTGGTAATTGGTTGGCCGTACCGGTGTTCGCCCCGGATACATTCCGGCATCTTTCGGCATCTTGCCGCCCTTTCGCAGATTACAGGGCGAGCAAGCGGTCACGATATTGGTCCAGCTTGTACGCCCGCCGCGAGAGCGTGGCACCACATGGTCGAACGTCAGATCCTGCTCTGAGCCGCAATATACACAGGCAAATCCATCGCGCAGGAACAAATTGAAGCGGGTAAATGCTGGCGGGCGATCCTGGCGAACGAACTCGCGCAGGGCAATCACCGATGGCAAACGCATTTCAAAGCTGGGGCTGCGGATCACCTGATCATATTCCGCAATCACTTCAACGCGATTCAGGAACACAGCTTTCACGACGTCCTGCCACGGCCAAAGTGACAATGGATAATAGCTCAGAGGCCGGAAATCAGCGTTCAAAACGAGCGCTGGGCGCCCATTTGGTGGAAATGGTACAACTTCAGCCATGCCGTCCCCTCCGGCCCGTTGACGTCAACCGCGCGTATGAATGACAGTGAGTGGCGACCGCCTCCCTGATAATGTGAGCGTTGTACATGATTCTCCGCGACAAGATTATGACAGGTCAAGCCCTGAGCCGCACTATTCGCGTGGAGCCGACTCCTTGCCGCGGTGATCATTTATCCATGCCCAGAGTAGGTGCGCCGCCACGCCGCGATAGGGGCGCCACACTTCAGCAGCATCAGTAAACTCAGCGCCAGTCATCCGGGTTCCAGCGCCTGACAGCAATTTGTGGCTTTCCATCAGCCCCACATCGGCGGTCGGAATCGCGTCCAGATCGCCGCCCGCATAAAGCAGAAACAGGTTCGCCGTCCACGGGCCGATGCCTTTCACGGTGGTCAACTGCGCGCGCGCAGTTTCAGGGGTCAGTGTAGTGACCGTTTGCAGACAAATGGCTTTACTCGCCACCGCTTCGGCGATCGTCTTCAGGCTTCGAACCTTAGGCCGCGACAGACCCACGGCCTGCAAATCTTCTGGTTCAGCGGCCAGCACGCAGTGCTCTGTCATTTTAGGGAGCAATGCGCTGAACCGACCCCATATCGCGGCGCCCGCAGTGGTCGAAATTTGCTGGAAACAGACCAACCGCGCCAGTGTCTCATAGATCGGATCGGCCGCGCGCCAGGCCGGTGTGCCCGTTTCCGCATGGGCGCGGGCAAGCACGGGGTCCTTGCGGGTAAGCGCCAGGCACGCGCCTTCGATGACCGCCGCGTCGGGAGCGCTCACAAAGCGCCTTCAATATCGGCCGGCACGATGCGGTTTCCCAGAAAGTAAAGCCCGTCTCCGCGAATCGTCATGGTGAGGAACCCGCCATTTGCCGAGGCAGCCTCAAGCGCGTTGATGGCCTGCACCGCATCTGGGTTGCTTGCAGATCCGTCTGGGTTTTGAAACGCCGCACGCACGGCATCTGCACCATCGATTCGAACGCCCACATTGCCGCCAATCTCACCGCTCGCCGCGTTCAGCTCCGCTTTCGCGCCCAGTTCCGATCCGCCCCAGTTCAATACCAGTTGGGGCACACGCACCGCGCCGCCCCGCGCCAATATCTCACCAACCAGTTCAGAGGCATCATAACCCGCCGTCAACAGCGCAAACGCCTGATCTGCTTCCAGGCGAAGGATGGACGGGCCGAAATCCGGACCCAGATCGGCCACTTCAGGCGGCAGGGGTTGCTTTACACCGAGAGATTGCCAACGGGTCTCCAGCATCAGCATGGCCGGATCGTCGGGAGCCGGCTTTATGTGAAACTGGAAATCATCCAGATCGGCCACAGGCTCGCCATTGGCAGAGGCGGCCACCTCATCAAACGCCAACGAGAACCGGCGCACACTCTCGCCGGACCATGACAGGCTGGCGGCCGATTTGGGTCCAAACAGTAGCGAGATATCTTCCCCACCCGTGCGGATGCGGTTCATGCCCGGACTGCGCGCAATGACATGCTGCCAGTTCCAGGGCTGCATCACCAGCTGCAGTTGCTGGCCTTCCCAACGCGTGGAAATGATCTCGTCGTCTTCATAGACCGGATCATCCAGGGTGAGTTCAAACCGGAAGGGATAGCCGCCCAGGCTCTTATTGGAGTATTCGACCGTATGCCCGGCCGCGCGCTCGACCTCGATCCACCCTTCAATGCCCTGGTCCAGCAGATTTTTGGCGTAGGCCCAGTAGGCTGAGTAAAGGCCAATCAGCAGCAAAAACAGGAAGAATGGAAAGAACAGCCAGAAGCCGCCGCGTTTTTTCGGTTGGGTGGCAGTCATGGGTCAGGCAAGCTCCAGATCAGCGCGGACGCGCCCTTGTTCCTCAAGCCCTTCCTCTAGCAGGCGATCGGATGCGGGCTCAATCGCGCCTTCCAGTTGAGACATCAGAGCCTTACGGTCCAACCCTGGTTCGATGGGCGGGAGAATCTCATACACGATCAGGCCAGGACGGCGCCAAATTCCATGGGCCGGCCAGCACAAGCCGGAATTCGTGGCAACCGGGACGCATGGTACGCCGAGCCGTTTGTAAAACGCGCTGGTGCCGGCTGAGAAGTATCCGGTTGTTCGGCCCGGTGGATGGCGCGTGCCTTCCGGAAAGATCACAAACTGGCGCTGATCTTTCACCCGGCCTGCTGCGGCTTGCAGCATTTTCTTGATCGTTTTCGCCGCCCCGCCCCGGTCAATCGGGATCATATTCGTTTTCAGGGCGTACCAGCCGAAAAACGGGTACCAAAGCAGCTCGCGCTTCATTGTAATGACAGGATCAGGCAGGATGAGAAACGGCATGAAGACGTCCCACATGCACTGGTGTTTCGCTGCGTAGATGTAGGCGCCAGCCGGCAAATACTCTGTGCCGCGTACTTCCGTGCGAACCCCGCAAATGACCCGTAACCCCCAGCGCACAAGGCCGGCATACCAATGGATCCCGGTCATCAAGACAACGCGCGGCAGCAGAAGACTGGGCAACCAGATGAGGCCCATCACAATCAACAGGCCATACATCCAGACAAAGAAAACAAGGGATCGGACCGCGTTCATGGGACTTATGTAGTCAACAGCACCAATTGGGTCACGCGCCATTTCGCCCACTCCGTCACCATGCCGCGGAAAGACCGCCAATCGGTGAAAGTCTTGTCAGGGTCGATTCGCGTGCGAACCGGCGCCGGAAGGAAGGCGATGTCGGGCGCCGCGTCGGAGAGCAGTAATCGAGCACGTGGCAGGTGATAGTCTGAGGTGACCAGCGTCAGAACTTCATAGTCATTCACACCGGCCCATTTGGCCACTTCACTGGCATTGCCGCGCGTCGTCGTCGCCTCATAGCCAAAATCAATGCAACAATCAAAGGTCTCCGCGCTGCCGCCCGCCGTTGCAGCAACATCTTCGCGGGAGGTTGACCGGTTCACCCCAGATACAAGCAACCTGGCGCCTTCACCCGCCTCAAGCCGCCGAATGCCCTCCGCGATGCGCAGGCCTGATCCGCCCGTCAAAGCCACGATAGCGTCCGCGCTGCTGGTATCGGCGGGCTCCAGGCTGGCGATCTGGGATCGGAAAATGGTGAAATCGATCACCGCCGCAAGCAGCAAAAGAGCAATCACCCACCGCTTTTTGATCCATCTGCGTCGCCGCGTTACCATTGTATCAAATCGATTCTTTCAAAGACCGCATAACGGTCGTGCGGGCGGCTAATCGCGCGGCAATGGCCGCTGCAACGGGCGTTGCGAGCAGAATGAACAGGTCCACAAGATCCAGAGACAGGCGCGGTAGCAGGCCACCCCGCCCCCCTGGGCCAGAAGCCATCGACATCGCCAATGCAGCGGCTGCCAGAGAAAACAGCGACCCAACAGACCCGGCTTTCAACCCCAACAACCAGAACCGGCGCTCGAAAAGCCGAGAGATATAGCGGTCCGTCGCGCCTGAGAGGTGAAGAACGTCCACGATATCACGGCGCGCCAAAAGTGCGGCATGGGTGGCAAAGGCGATCACAGCCACGGCTGTGGCCACAAGCAACAATACCGTCGAGAGGGCTACCAGACGGACAATGGACAGCGCGCGCTGCACATCCCCCGCCCAATCGGCATGGGCTTCTACGATGGAATCGATGCCGGCCTCCGCGAGGCGGCGCTGAAGATCTGGCGCCATATTCGCCTGACTCGCATCAGCCTCAACAGCCAGGATCAGCGGCAAAGGCAGTCCGGCAGGAAGACCGCCCGCGCCAAAGCTCGGCTCAAGCAGGGTCTCGATCTCGTCATTACCCAGCACCCGTGCCGACAGCACGCCCGGCGCTTCGACCAGAATATCGCGCGCTTCATCGGCCGCTCGCCGGTCCGCGCCGCGCAGTCGCACCGTCATTTCGCCCTCGACCTGCGCCGTCCAGCCACGAGCCGCGTCATAGCTAGACCGCGCGGTAACCGCCGCAAGCGCGGCGAGGAAGCATAGCGCGCAAACCACAAAGAACAGGGCCGCCTCGCGCGCGTCGCCCTGGGGCAGAAGAGGCGTCGGCGTGCTCATGCCACTACGCCTTCCGGGCCAAACTCGACATCACGGACAATCAGCCCGTGCTGAAGCCGCAGCACGGGTGCGGACACTTTACGGATCAGTGTCAGATCGTGGGTTGCGATCAACACGGTTGTATCCAGCCGGCGGTTAAGCTCGACGAACAAGCGAAGCAATCGCTCCCCCATCTCGGGGTCCACATTCCCTGTCGGCTCATCGGCAATCAAAAAGCTCGGCTTGTTGACCAATGCCCTGGCAATCGCGACGCGTTGTTGTTCGCCGCCGGACAATTGTTCTGGTCTGGCATCCATGCGCGGGCCTAGCCCGACCCAGCGCAGCAATTCTTCGACATCGGGACGATATTCGCTCTCCAGCCGCCCGGACACGCGCAGCGGCAAGGCCGCATTTTCATAGGCAGTCAAATGCTCTAAAAGCCGGAACTCTTGGAACACCACACCAATGCGCCGACGCATCGCCGACAGTTCTTTCCGGCTGAGCGCCGACGTGCGGCGCCCAAACAAAGACACTTCTCCGCGCGTTGGGGGCAACGCTAGGTACAGCAATTTCAACAGGCTGGTTTTGCCTGCACCCGATGGACCGGTCAAAAAAGTAAACGATCCTGGCGCCAGTGTCAGATCAACACCACTGAGCACTTCTTCAGTAGATTCATAGCGCAAGCCGACCCCGTCGAGCCTGACAGCACTATCTTCAAACAAATCCGGCTTGCTTTGGATCATGGAAGGCCTGATATCCACTCGTCGGCTTTCTTCGACGTTAACAGATCATTGAGTTCGATCATGCAGTTAGCCAAGACATGATTCTCACCTGCCCTGCCTGCGAATTTTCCTGTTACCTCGACGATTCTACCATTTCGCCGTCGGGACAGGAAATGACATGTGCCGCCTGTGGCCATAACTGGTTCCACGAAGGCGAAGGCACAGACGTGGGCGAAGAGAAGCTCGCCCGCGGCGCCCATGAGCGATATCTAGAAGCGGTGCGGCTGAAACGAAAGGCGCGATCGCGCGCCACCGCGCTTGGAATCTGGGCAACCGCACTCACCCTCTTCGTTGGCGTGATTGTCGGCTCCGTTTTGCTTCGCAATGACATTGTTGATCGCTGGCCTGCCTCCGCCTCGGCTTTTACGGGACTTGGCCTGGAGGTGAACCGGTTCGGAGTGGAGTTCGAAAATGTCGAACGCCTCCGTCAGCTTCGTGGCACTGTTCCGGTGCTCACGATCACCGCAGATGTTCGCAACACAACCGAAAAGCCGCGGCCGGCCCCGAAAGTGCGCGTTGGCCTGATGGATGATTTTGGCCGCGAAATCGCGCATATCTATGCCGACATCGAGGCGCCAATCATTGGCGCTGGCGACAGCGTGACATTCTCCGCCGTGTTGGAAAATCCTCCCGCCGAATCCTACAGCCTGCGCCTGCGGTTCGTGGATCCTGACGAGATTGAGGGCGCCCAGCGCGTGGTCTCGTCGCTTACTGACACCGCCTGATGGACATTCGATCGGCAACCACACTGTTCGATGAATCCGACATTGATCGCGAAATCACAGACCTTGCAGCCCGCCTTGCGCCCCGTCTTTCCGGCGATTGGACCATTGTTTCGATCCTGATCGGGGCGATGCCCTTCACCACCGATCTGATGAAGGCGCTCTCCAGGCTGAATGTTCACCCGGTTTTGGACGCCTTGTGGTTGGAAAGTTATCGCGACTCCCGGGAAAGCTCTGGCCGTGTGGTTGTCCGTGCAGACTTGTCCAGGCCCGTTCAGAACCGCGGCGTTCTGATTGTCGATGATGTCTATGACACCGGCCGAACCCTCGAATTTGCAAAAACCCACATGGAAGCAAAAGGCGCGCGCGAGGTTTTGACTTGCGCATTGGTGCGAAAACCGTCTGCGCCGGATGGCGGTGTGGATTTCTTCGCCATCGAGGCGCCGGACGAATTTCTCGTGGGCTATGGCATGGATGTCTCCGGCCAATACCGCGGATTGCCGTTTATCGGCGCAGCAACAGACGAGGACTGAAGACGGGACCCGATTGTTCGGGCCGCCAGATCAGTAGCCGCCGTGACGAGCACCGCTGAAAGACGCCGATGATCCGGAAAATGACCGGTTCAGCACCACTCGCCCAACCGCGTTCGATCGCACGCCGGAAAAACGGCGCCCGTCACGCAGGATGATCACCCCTCCGCCACCACCGCCATATCCCCCAGAAACACCAGAGCCGACACCGCCGGTGAATCCAGAAAAATCGAAGGACTGGGCCGCAGCTTCGGTTCGCACAACCCGCCGCACCGTCGTGGTTGGCGCATGGGTCACGGTGCGCGTTACCGCTGGGCGGTGAATGACCTGCGTAGATTGACGGGGGACATAGCATGTGCCGTCAGCGTAGTAGCCATGCTCGCATTCAACCGGCGCGAGAGGCACAGGGCCGCCAATTGGCGCTCGATCTCGACCATCGGCCAATGCCGGTGATGCAAGGGCGCAAGCAAAGGCTGCAAGGCCGAGCCATTTGCGGGAATTGGTCATAGGCGGGCTCTCCAAGACACGACTTCCAGCTCAGTTTGCGGCTACAGCTTTGTTCCCGCAAGCCAATTCATGGTGGTGGGGAAGCTGCGCAAGGCAACTCTCCCGATAGACTAGGGCAATTTCTGCTCTAAGGCTGGAGGCGATACCCGCCGCTGTCGGTCAACAGCAACCGTGCACTGGCTGGGTTTGGCTCGATTTTCTGGCGTAGCCGATAGACATGGGTCTCCAGCGTATGCGTCGTGACATTGGCATTATAGCCCCAAACCTCTGAGAGAAGCTCTTCGCGTGGGACGGTCTTCCCGCCGGCGCGGTAGAGATATTTCAGGATATTGGTCTCTTTTTCCGTGAGCCGGATCTTGCGGTTTTCGCCCTCCTGCAGGGACTTCATGGCCGGACGAAACTCATACGGCCCGATCTGGAAGGTGGCGTCTTCGCTCTGTTCAAAGCTGCGCAGCTGCGCGCGTACACGAGCCAGAAGAACGGCGAATTTGAACGGCTTTGTGACATAGTCATTGGCGCCGGAGTCCAAGCCCAGAATGGTGTCGGAATCGCCATCTTGGCCGGTCAGCATGATAATTGGAATATTGATGCCGTGATTGCGGATCTGCTTGCAGGCCTCGCGCCCATCCATATCGGGTAAATCAATGTCCAGGAGCACGAGATCGACCCGCTCATCACCAAGCAGGGCAATCCCGTCCTTGGCATTTGGTGCCTGGCGCGTTTCAAACCCCTCATGGGTTTCAAATTGCTCGGCCAACGCCTCGCGGAGATCATCATCGTCATCGATGAGAAGGATATTTTTGGAACCAGACATGGTGAAGCCTCACTTGCGCGCGGTAAATCTTTGCTGTGATGGCGCTGAGGTGTCAAACAAACCGATCACCTGAAAGGCAAATACGCGTGAGACGTGCGTGAAGTCAGGTGACACGGGGACCGAAAAATGCCGTGCCCACACGCACGTGGCTCGCGCCAAGACGTGCGGCCAGCGCGTAGTCTCCGCTCATGCCCATTGAAACGCCAGAAAGATCATGTCCGCGCGCCAGCTTTGATAGAAGCGCGAAATGCGGACCTGCGGGCTCATCGGCGGGTGGAATACACATCAACCCGGCAATCTCCAGACCGCACACGCCACCGGAGAAGTCTATCAAAGCAGGGAGCTCGGCAGGTATCACCCCCGATTTCTGTGGCTCTTCGCCCGTGTTGACCTGAATGAATACTTTTGGGCGGCGGCCGGTCTTATCCATCGCCTTGGCCAGGGCCCGTGCGAGTTTGGGCCGATCCAGGGTCTCAATCACGTCAAATAGCGCGCAGGCCTCATCGGCCTTGTTGGTCTGGAGTGGGCCGATCAGACGCAGCTCGAGGTCCGGAAAACCAGCACGGCGGCCGGACCAACGCTCAAACGCCTCTTGCACGCGATTCTCCCCGAAAACGCGGTGACCGGCCACCAAAGCCGCGTCGATCCGCGCATCTGGCTGGCGTTTCGAAGCTGCCACCAAAACAGGTGGGGGCTCAACAAGGCTGGCAAGTTCGCTTAGAAGCGCTTCTCGCCGTTCGGCCACGGACTGGCTGTCATCGGGGGTCATGGATGCAGCTGAATAAGACCGATCCGACATTTGGCAAGCTGAGGCGTGTGGCGCGGCGCGCTTCTTCGCACCTGCCCGGCAACCTTCCACCAGTTTTGGTGTTCACAGATCCAGAGCGTTCTCCCCCGCCGAAAGACATCGCACTTCAGATGCCTCGCCGATGGGGGCTGGTGTATCGCCACTTTGGAGACCCGGAATGTGAACATGCCGCGCTCGAACTGGCAAAATTGTCCCGCGTGCGTGACTTTCAGCTGCTGATCGGCGCTGACCCCGTGCTGGCGAACCGTGTCGGCGCGCATGGAGTTCATTGGCCCGAACGGATGTTGATGCAAGCTCGGCGCTGGGTCGGGGCCTTTTCCATCAACACACTGTCGGCCCATACGCTCCAATCCGTTTGCGGACCACAACCCATCGGGATCGACGCGCGGATCCTGTCAACAGTCTTCAATTCCAACAGCCCAAGCGCTAGCGCCCCGCTTGGCGCACAGCGTTTTCGAAATGCCGCGCTTCGCGCAGCGGTCCCCGTCTATGGTTTAGGCGGACTCAACGCAAAAACCGCCGGTGCGGTTTGCGATGTGGCTGGATTGTCCTGGGTGTCTAAACGCTAGAAGCGGAAAGCGGACCGAAGACGAATACCCGCTTCGACTTCTTCGTCGGTCCAATCCGTTTGCTCATCAAGACCATCGGCGCCGACACTCAAATCACCACCCACGGAAAACCGTGGGGTAATCTGAAAGGTTGCTCCGGCCGACATCTCTTCCTGTGGAAGCGGAGAGTCTTCTGGGCGGTTGGTCACGTCAAATGAAAAGGTCCAGCGGCCCGCATCACGAATTTGGAAGCTCAAATCATCATCGGTGGACTGGAATGACGGTTCAAAACCAAGCGGATCAACAGGTGGGGCGATCGTGAACTGGCGATACCAATCTGGCTCAGCCTTTTCCGTTTCAGACAAAGTGGGTGCATCGACGCCCAGAACCTGGGCATCAACAGGCTGCTCTGCCACCGCCGGAAGGGCGAAGGACGCTGACGCGGCAAAAGATGCAATTAGAAGCGTTTTCACGGTTCTTCCCTCAATTGCTTACATGATAGGCACGACAAACCGTTAAGAGAAGATTAACATTCTGAAAGACCTCAATTTTCTAGTCGCAGTGTGATTTCAACAACAACTCCATTGCTGTCGATCCGGTCCGTCAGGTCTGGGCTCGATGCGCCAAGGCGCTGAAGGTCGCGGCTCACATAGGCCAAACCCACGTCCACCGTATCACTCAGGGAACGTTGAGCCTCGAGTGAGATGTCCGCAGATTCCCAATCAGCGACCTCAGCAGTGGCCCGGCCATAGGTCAGCGACGCGGACCAGGCGTCCCAATCATGGGCAACGCCCATCGTCCAGGCCGAATAGTCTTCTCCGGCAATGCCTTCATTGGACGCGAGCCACGTCACGCCGAAACGTGTGTCACCGGATTCGATTTCCGCGCCGGCAGACCAGACATCAACAAAGTCCTTGCGCGCCGGAGCGCCCGGATCGCGCGCAAGCTCCCCTTGTGCATAGGTCAATCCGCCGCGAATCCTGACGCCGCTCTCACGCAACCTCCGCGAGCCGTTCAGTCCAATCTCCACAATGTTTGTCATGTCTGGGCCAGAGGCGGGGGCGCGGTCGAGACCCGCTGCATCCGCGTCCGGTGTGAAAGATGCGCCTGCGCGCACCCCGAGAATACGAGGCGTCGTACCCGAGACCTTTAATGAGGGGCCTGTCAGATCATTGCGCGTCGACAGCAGGGAAACACCTGATGCATCGAGAACCGGGCGATTGAGCCGCGTGGCGCTGAGCACACTGACATCGCCTTCAAAGAATCGCGCGCCGATACCCGTGTCACGGCCGAGGGACACCTCACCATAGCCGCCTTCGACGAATATATAGGCCGCTTCCAGCGATCCGCGCGGTCCGCCATCATCGGCTCGAACAGTATCAGATAGACCCGAGAATGCGCCGATATCGCTCAGCGCGGAAAGTCCTGCAGCAACGCCTCCGCCCCCAGCGGGCCGCTGTCTATGATCTTGTTGGCCGCGCCACACCAGTCGCCCACCCCAGGTCAACCCCGACTGGAATGTGCGTTCTGTTGAGATGTCCACACCGATTTCGAACAGCGCTGGGTCGCTGTCCAGATTATCAGGGTCGTTTTCAAGACCGGCGCCCAGCACAATGGCCGCGTCCAGTGCCGCATCGGTGATCCATCCCTCTTCAAGATCCTGCGCGCAAACGACCGGCGCGAGCACCAGACTGGTTGCTCCGAACAGAAACATTCTCATATTGTTCCTCCAGTGAAGCTGCTATGGGCCGCACAAGGCCACTGGCCCGGCAGAGAGGGCCTTGTTATAGGACTTCGTCAACACGGTTTTCCCCTAAAGGGTTAAGTATATGCAGATGCGTTTTGCCTTCGCGGCTTTGGCGAGTGTCGCCATGGTCTCTTCTTGTGGATTGGGCGGCGACAACCAGGAACGTCAACTGGTTCAGGAAGTGTCAGGCGGGGTGAACCCCTATCTGTGGCGCGCATCGCTCGACACGTTTGAAGACATGCCCTTGGATGGCCCCCCAAACACACTGGGCGGCGTGATTGTCTATGACTGGAAGTCTTTCCCGACCGCGCCCGATGAACGCCTGAAGGCAACCGTTTTCATTCTTGATACCCGGCTGCGGGCCGATGGCGTGAAAGTGTCGGTGTTTCGCCAGGTTCGCGAAAATGGCGCCTGGGTCGATGCGGACGTCGACCCGGCCACATCCATCCAGTTGGAAAACAGCATTCTCGAACGCGCGCGCCGGCTGAAGGTCGCTGAGCTCGGATAGTTACAGAGAGCGGGGAAGCGGGGATGTCCACGCGATACAATCCGCAAGATGCGGAACCCAAATGGCGTGAAGCCTGGGACAAGGCCGATGTTTATCGCGCCAAACCCCCGGAAGAGGCTGGCGACGCGCCCAAGGCATACATCCTTGAGATGTTCCCTTATCCTTCCGGCCGGCTCCATATGGGCCATGTGCGTAACTATGCCATGGGCGATGTGATCGCGCGCTTTCGCAAAGCTCAAGGCTACAATGTGCTTCACCCCATGGGATGGGACGCATTCGGCATGCCAGCGGAAAACGCCGCGATGAAGCAGGGCGTTCATCCCGGCGAATGGACCTATAAGAATATCGCGGATATGCGCGCCCAGTTCATGAAACTGGGCCTTTCTCTCGACTGGAGCCGCGAATTCGCGACCTGCGACCCGGAATACTACGGATCTCAACAAGCCCTGTTCCTCGATTTTTACGAGAAGGGTCTGATCTATCGCAAAGCATCAAAAGTGAACTGGGACCCGGTCGACCAAACCGTGCTCGCCAATGAACAGGTTATCGATGGAAAGGGCTGGCGCTCTGGCGCGCCGGTTGAGCAGCGTGAGCTTACCCAATGGTTCTTCAAGATCACAGACTATGCCGATGACCTGATTGCCGGGCTCGAAAGCCTCGATCGCTGGCCCGACAAAGTTCGCACCATGCAGGCCAACTGGATCGGCCGGTCTGAAGGCCTTCAAATGCGGTTTGAATGGGCCGGGCAAGCGCCAGCCGGGTATGAGGGCGGCGTCGAGATTTTCACCACTCGCCCGGACACGCTTTACGGCGCAAGCTTCATAGCCCTGTCGCCAGACCACCCACTGACGGTTGAGATGGCCACCGACAATGAGGCCCTCGAAGCGTTCCGCGCAGACTGCGCCAAGGTCGGCACGTCTGAAGAGGCGATCGAAAAGGCTGAAAAGATCGGCTTCGATACAGGCTTGACCGTAAAACACCCCTTCGAAGACCGCGAACTTCCGGTTTGGGTCGCGAATTTCGTGCTGATGGGTTACGGCACCGGCGCCATCTTCGCATGCCCCGCCCATGACCAGCGCGACCTCGACTTTGCACGAAAGTATGACTTGTCGGTCATACCGGTCGTACTCCCGTCCGGCGAAGACGCCGCGACGTACGAAATTGGTAAAGAGGCGTTTGCCGGTCCCGGACGAATCTACAACTCAGGTGTGCTGACCGGCAAATCGATTGAAGACGCCAAGGCCGCGGCGATTGAGGCCATCGAATCGGCCTGCCTCGGCAGTCGTACCGTGAACTACCGCCTGCGCGATTGGGGCGTTTCGCGACAACGCTACTGGGGGTGTCCGATTCCTGTCGTACATTGCGACACATGCGGTATCGTTCCTCTCCCAAAAAGCGAATTGCCCGTACGTTTGCCCGACGAAGTGTCGTTCGATATTCCCGGCAACCCACTGGAGCGCGACACCGACTGGAAATCTTGTACATGCCCGAAATGCGGCGGTGTGGCGACCCGCGAAACAGACACGCTGGACACGTTCGTCGACAGTTCCTGGTACTATTCGCGTTTCGCCTCTGAGGGGAATTCCGCCGAGCGCACCTATTGGATGCCGGTGGACCAATATGTCGGCGGCGTTGAGCATGCGGTGCTCCATCTGCTGTATGCCCGCTTCTTTACACGCGCCATGCGCGACGCCGGTCAACTCGACCTGCCAGGCGGTGAGCCGTTTGCGGGCCTGTTCACCCAGGGCATGGTGACCCACGAGACCTACAAGACCGACGCAGGCGACTGGATCTCTCCGGACGAGCTCAATCTGTCAAACGGCAGCCCAACCGTAAAAGCCACCGGCGAAGCGGTCACCATTGGCGCCATAGAAAAAATGTCGAAGTCGAAGCGAAACACCGTCGACCCCGATGATATCATCGCGCGCTACGGCGCTGACGTCGCGCGACTGTTCACTTTGTCGGACAGCCCCCCAGAGCGTGATGTGGAATGGACCCAATCGGGCGTGGAAGGCGCGGCGCGGTTTGCCCAGCGCGTTTGGGCGGTTTTTGACGCCCTGCCGTACGGCGCTGATCCCACCGCAGCGAACGGCGATAACGACCTTCGTCGGCTCAGCCACAAATCGGTAGCCAATATCCAGGAAGCCATAGAGGGCTTTCGCTTCAATTCGGCGGTCGCGAGCCTTTATGAATGGGTGAATGCGCTGAAAAAAGCCGAAAGCGGCGCTGATTTGGAGGATCGCGCCGAAGCATGCAGCTTCCTGGCGCGGTGCCTGGTGGTCTTCACCCCACATCTTGCAGAAGAGTGCTGGTCACGCCTCGGCGCGTCTGGCCTGGTGGTTGAGGCACCTTGGCCTGAGATTGATCCGAAACTGCTTGTCCAGGACACGCTCACACTGCCCGTTCAAGTGAACGGGAAGAAGCGCGGGGAAATCAACGTGCCAGCAGATGCCGGCGGCGATGTCATTGAAGCCCTTGTGATGGCTGATTCCGCGATTTCCGCCCATCTCGACGGCAAGACAGTGAAGAAAGTGATTGTGGTGCCGAAGCGCATCGTGAATATCGTAGTGGGATGATCATGACCTTACGCACTGCCGCCCTCATTGCCGGGCTAATCGCACTGTCCGCCTGTGGATTCCAGCCTGTTCATGGCCCCGAACTGAGCAGTGGTTCAACAAACATATCGATTGAAGAAATTGATGGCCGAACCGGGCACGCGCTCCGCAAGGCGCTGCTGCAGGAAACCGCCTCCGGTGTCCCGGGCGTCGAATCCGCCGTCATATCCGTCAACCTGAGCGAATCTCTTCAGCGTATAGGGTTCAACTCTGATGGGGTTTCCACCCGTTCGTCCATCACTTTGCGAGGCCAATACGTGGTCGACATGGGCGATGATGCGCTTTCGGGACAAGAACAGTCGGTTGTCTATTATTCTGTTCCAGCCTCACCCTATGGCGATATCAGCGCTCAAAATGATGCGGCTGAGCGGGCCGCAAATGTTTTGGCAAAGAACATGATCGACGACATCACCTTGCAGCTCACCCGCCGCTAATGCAGGTTTCTGGGCGAACCGGTCAGTCGTTTCTTGATAAACCAGATCCATCTGCCTGGGCCGTGTTGATCCATTCCAGCGATGAAGGAATCGCCGGGGATGCGGAAGCAGCCCTGCTGAAAAGTTGGGAGAAGACCGGACCGATTGAGCGTCTTCGCCTTGCAGAAGACGAGATTGCCCGCGACGCAACGGTATTATTTGACCGATTAGAGGCACAATCTCTATTGGGGGACCAGGCGGTTTTGCGCCTCAGACTCAGTAATGAAAAACTATCAGCACTGCTTTCTGAAGCGGTCTTACTGGAAGAAAAGTCGCCAGGCCGGTTCGGCGCGAAACTTGTTTTGACGGCAGGGTCGCTGAAAAAGACGTCGAAACTACGCAAGACCTTTGAATCAGCGGAACGTGCCTGGGCCATTCACATGTTCGAGGATGATGTTTCGGACATTAGAACGATCATTACGGGAATCCTGTCCGAGCAGAATCACTCGATAAGCGAATCCGCGCTCGATCACCTGTCAGCGAACCTGCCCGGTCACCGCCGTCTTGCCCGCCAGGAAGTCGAGAAGCTCGCGCTTTACGCCTACGATCTCAACCGACCCATCACGCTTGAAGATGTCGAGGCGTTATCGACTTCAGACATTGATCACGCCCTGTCAGCTATGGTTTCTGCGGCGTTTACAGGTGATTCCGGCGGCGCTGTACGCGAGTTGGACAAACTCGAAGCCGCTAGTCAGTCCCCGATTACACTATTACGCGGCCTTCAACGCAAAGCCGTGCAATTGCTTGATGCCCATGGACAGGGCACTCAAGATGCGCGCGACGCGGGCAGACTACGCCCTCCGGTCTGGTCGAGCGAGTGGGCGAGCTTCAAATCAATGATGCAGGCCTGGCCCCCGGGGCACCTGGTGCGATTGGTTGCCCGGATTGAAGACTGCGAGGCCCAGGCCAAAACATCGTCGCAGTCTGCCGGCGCCGTTGTTCGTAATCTTGTGACTGGGATGCTGCGGTACGCAGATCGCGCTTAGCCGTCAGTGTTACTTGCCACGCTTGGCTGTCAGTTTTCGGCAGACATCATCGAGCTGTTCCAGATCGCGATATTTGATCCTGAGTTCACCGCCCTTTGGACCGTGTCGGATATCAACAACCAGACCAAGTGTGCGTGCAAGGTCTGCTTCCAGTGCCTGGGTATCCACATCCTTGTCTGATGCGGCCTCGGCCACAGCACGGCGAACCTCGTCGGTTTCCTCATCAGATTTCCGAGCCAGCGCCTCCGCTTCCCGGACGCTTAACTTTTTGGAAATGATCGTTTCTGCGAGTTCTTCCGGCGATTTCGCGCTCAACACGGCCCGAGCATGCCCAGATGTGAGCTTTCCCTCACGTACATATTCACGCACCGATTCTGGCAAATTGAGTAGCCGCAAGGTGTTAGCGATGTGCACACGGCTTTTGCCTACGCTCTCAGCCAAAGCTTCCTGGGTCCGGCCAAACCGCTTGCGCAAAGCCTCGTAGGCTTCGGCCTCTTCCATTGGGTTTAGATCTGTACGCTGAACATTTTCGATGATGCCGAGCTCTAGAAGCTCCAACTCATCAGCGTCACGGACAACCGCGGGAATTGTCGTGAGTCCGGCCCGCTTCGACGCCCGCCAACGGCGCTCGCCCGCAACGATCTGGTATTTGCCGGTTGTCTTTGGGTCTGGCCTAAGAAGGATCGGTTGCAGAACGCCGCGCTGGCGAATCGATTCGGCGAGCTCATCCAAGGCTACCGGGTCAAACACCTGCCGGGGCTGTGACGGGTTCGCTCGAATATCAGCTATCGCGATATCTCTTGTTGATGACGCAGGCGCTGCGTCTCCGGCGCTGTGTTGTGGCTCGGCCGGCTCAATCGCTTCGACCTCTCCGATGAGAGACGATAATCCGCGACCCAAGCGACTGGGTTTCTGTTTCCCGGCATCAGACATCATCAGGCCGCCGCGAGCGCCTTCTCGCGCTGAAGCACTTCAGAGGCCAGGCGAATATAGGCCTCACTCCCCGGACAACGATAATCATAGAGCAAGGCTGGCTTTCCAAAGCTTGGCGCTTCTGACAGCCTTACATTGCGTGGGATGACCGTATTGTAGACCTTGTTGCCAAAGAAGGCGCGCACCTCATCGGCCACCTGGTCCGACAAATTGTTGCGGCGATCATACATGGTCAACACCACGCCCTGAATCTCCAGATCCGGATTGAGGCCAGACCGAACAATCTCGACCGTCCGCAAAAGCTGACTCAAACCCTCAAGCGCAAGGAACTCACACTGCAGCGGCACAAGAAGCGCGTTCGCGGCGGTCATCGCATTGATTGTCAGCGCCGATAGTGATGGCGGGCAGTCAATCAGAATGAAGTCATACCCGTCTTCGCCGCGGGCAGCCTGACGTGCCACAAAGTTGCGAACCGCCTCACGAAGCCGATAAGACCGGCGCGGATCATTGGCCAGAGCCGTCTCAACGCCCGACAAATTTTCGTCACCGGTGACCATATCGAGACGCGGCACCAGTGTCGGCATCAGAGCATCTTCCAGCGGAACGCCATCCACAATCAAATCGAAGCTGGTCAATCGGCGTTCAGCCCGCGCAATACCCAGCCCGGTGGAGGCATTCCCCTGGGCATCGAAATCGATGACAAGCACCTTTCGCCCAACAGCGGCCAAGGCAGTACCCAGATTGATCGACGTTGTGGTCTTACCGACGCCGCCCTTTTGGTTAGCGATCGCCAGAATACGTGTCGTGGTCATGGTTGCCCCGAACCTCCGATAGTTTGAGGATGCGCGCCGCAGGAGATGTACGACTCGCTTCAACCTCTGCGGCGAAAGTCCACTGTTCGCGCGCTGCCGTCAATTCCTCTTGCCACTTTTGGCCCTTCGGAAAAACACCAATTGCCCCGTTTTCAAGCCAGGGTGACGCCAAATTCAACAGTTTTGGAAGCGGCGCGAGTGCACGAGCTGTCACCGCATCGGCCGGGTGAGCGCCCTGGTCGACCGTTTCGATGCGCGATTGCAGGACGGTTGCGGGCAGATCTGCGGCCTCTACCGCCGCCTGAAGGAACTGACATTTCTTGCCGACACTCTCAATCAGCGTCACGTCTTCAACGCCGGGCAGGGCCGCAGCAATGATCAGGCCTGGAAACCCCGCACCGGATCCAAGGTCGACAATGCGTTTGGCAGGGCCCAGAAAACCACAAAGCTGAAGGCTATCGGCCATGTGACGCGGCCACAGAACACCGAGCTCCCGGGGCCCCACAAGATTATGAATCTCAACCCACTCCCGCAATAGCGCTTCGATCACATCCAACCGCTGGAGTGTTTCACGTGAAACATCGAAGGCGCGGACAACGGTATCGCGATCCTCCAGGTCAGGTGTTTCCATCATGCTTGACGGGCTTTTCGTTTGGCAGACTGGCGAATATGGCCAAGCAGCGCGGTGATCGCACCAGGAGTCATACCCTCAATCCGCGAAGCCTGGCCGATTGTTTCGGGTTGCGCGGCCTCCAGTTTCGTCCGCGCTTCGTTTGAAAGGCCGCCGACCGCGGAATAATCCAAACCCCCGGGAATACGCAGCGACTCATCTCGCCGCATCGCCTCGACCTCTACGGCTTGTCGCGCCACATAAGCAGCATATTGGGCGTCGATCGAGACTTGTCTCGCAATGTCTTCGGGCCACTCCGTCAAATCAGGAAACGCGTCACGGATGTCCCCCATGTCGATATCGGGATACGCCAAATAGTCGAGCGCCGAACGACGTCGGCCGTCCTGGTTGACGTTCCACCCGCGTTCGGCGGCCTGTTTGGGGGTGAGCGACGATGCGGAAAGCTGGCTATTGGCGCGCTCAAGAGCAGATTGTTTCACGTGAAACATTTTGCTGCGCGATCCGCCCACCAAACCAATATCAATCCCTATTGGGGTAAGCCGCTGATCTGCATTGTCAGACCTAAGCGCCAGTCGATACTCGGCGCGTGACGTAAACATGCGGTAGGGCTCGGTCACACCGCGCGTGACCAGATCATCGATCATGACACCCAAATACGCGTCTGCACGGTCAAATGTGACCGGCGACAACCCCTGAGCCGCACGCGCTGCGTTCATACCCGCGATCAAACCCTGGCCAGCCGCCTCTTCATATCCGGTTGTTCCGTTGATCTGGCCCGCGAGATAAAGCCCGGCCACGCCTTTGACCTCCAGTGTTCTCGACAGTGCGCGAGGGTCAACATAGTCGTACTCTATGGCATAACCATACTCTTTGATCACCACCGCCTCGAGGCCCGGGATGGTGCGGACAAAAGCATCCTGCACATCGGCGGGAAGAGATGTAGATATGCCATTCGGATAGACGGTGTCGTCCTCCAGCCCCTCAGGTTCCAGGAAGATCTGGTGGCGGGATTTGTCCGCAAACCTATGTATCTTGTCCTCAATCGATGGGCAATAGCGCGGGCCGCGTCCGGCAATTGCGCCAGAGTAGACCGCCGATCGCCCGATATTCTCTGCAATTAGGGCGTGGGTATATCCGTTCGTGAAAGTAATACCGCACGCAATCTGTGGCACCGTGATTTCCGGGGTCAGGAACGAGAATGGGATTGGTTCATCATCGGCGGGTTGCATCTCGCATGCGGACCAGTCAATGGACGAACCATCAAGCCGCGCCGGTGTCCCGGTTTTCAACCGACCCATGGGCAAATCCAGACGATACAAACGATCTGCGAGCATTATGGCTGGTGCTTCGCCGACCCGCCCCGCCGGGATACGATCCTCGCCTCGATGAATAACGCCCTTCAGGAAGGTGCCTGTTGTAATCACAACAGCGCGCGACGAGTACGATGTTCCGCTCACACCCGCGACGCCATCGATAGTGCCGTCCACCCCTATGAGAACATCTTCGACGCCATCGGCAATCAGATGCAGATTATCCGTATTCGCCAATTCCAGTTGCATAGCTTTGCGATACAGCGCCCGGTCGATCTGTGCCCGAGGCCCCCAGACCGCTGGTCCTTTGGACCGGTTGAGCATTCGAAACTGGATACCGGATTGATCGGCCACTCGCGCCATTATGCCATCCAGGGCGTCGATTTCCCGAACCAGATGACCTTTGCCCAAACCACCAATCGCGGGGTTGCA
>JBCCAA010000015.1:0-45922 GCA_039815055.1 Pseudomonadota bacterium
CTGCGCCCAGCCCGATGCGATGCCTTCAACACCGCGAGAATTATTGAACACGTTGTAATAGACGCGGGGGGACGGCTGGCCGAGCGTCATGTTCACATCGGTGACTTCCGGCCGTGCGAGCAGCAGGTCGGTTACCCTGCGAGTTGTTTCGATCGTGTCCTTAATGGAGGATTCAGCAGGCAAGCGCAGGCTGATCTGGAACTGGTCGCGTTCAGTCGGCGGGAAGAACTGTGCCGGCAATTGCCCCGCCAGCCAAAAGCCGATCAGCGCTGGCACGATCCCGATGGCCAGACCAAGGGGCGGAAAGCGCAACACAGCGCCAACGGTATAGCGATAGCCGTCGCTTACAGCGTCGATGGCGATCCCGTCACGCCACCACCTGCGTTTGACCTCGCCGGGCAGTTCGCCCGCGCGTTTGCGGTCGAACCAGCCCGAAAGCGCCGGGATCACCGTCATGGAAATCAAAAAGGATGAGATCACGGCGAAGATCACAGACACGCCGATCATGCCGACGAATTCGCCAGAACCGCCGGGCAGCAGTGCAATAGGTGTGAAGGCAAGCGCGGTGGTCAGCGTTGAGGCGAAAAGCGGTCCAAACAGGTGTGACAGGGAGGAATCAATGGCTTCAATCCGGCCCATTCCTGTCGCGCGTTTCTGGTCGAATTCATCCACGACCACGATCGCATTGTCGATCAATAGGCCGAGCGAAATCACCAGGCCGGTCACCGACATCTGGTGCAGCGGTAGATTGAACATGTTGAATAGGATCAGAACCAGGCAGATCGTAAGCGGCAGCGCGGTTCCGACAATCAGGGCGGCCCGCCACCCCATGACAAAAAACAGGACAAGGAACACGATCAGCGCCGAGAACACCAGATTCTGGGCCAACTGACCCAACCGGTCCATGGTGTATGTACTCTGGTTGAAAACCGTAACCACCTGAATACCGCGTGGCGCATTGTCTGAAAACTCAGCAACCATGGCGGCGGCCTGCTCGGCCCATAGATCAACACGCCGATTGGGTTCGATGATCGCGGCCACTGTGATCGCGCGCTGATTGTTGTGGATTACCAATCGAGGGATCGGCTCCTGAAACCCCTTCTGGACATCAGCGACATCGCCGACGCGCAAGGTGTCACCATTGGCCGATTGAACCAAAGGAACGGACCGCACGCGCGAGATCGACCCAAATGCGCCATCGACATCGATACCAATGTTGGTATTGCCCGCGCGCAGATTCCCTGCGGGCGTCTTGGAGTCCGCCGCGCCGATCAGGCTGGCAGCGGTTTGAAGGTCTAGCCCCGCAGCAGCGAGGCTTTCCGGGTCCATCACCACACGGATTTCTTCCTGGGGCTGGCCGTAGATTTCCACTTCCTCGGTCGCTGGAATGTTCTGGAATCGGTCCGCCAGATCACTTGCAAGCCGCGACATGATGGTGAGTTCGGGTGCGCCCTCGCCTTCCCAAATCAGTTCTACGATCATGGTGTGGGCGCCGACGATGACACGCTCGACTATCGGCGCGCGGGTGCCTGCGGGCAGCTGCACCGTAACCTCATCCACCTTTGCGCGGATCAGCGTCCAGGCGTCGTCCACTTCGGCCGGGGTGAGATCCTCGCGGATGTCGATTGAAACCTGGCTGACCCCGGCGCGGGACGTGGAGTCGACTTCCACGATTTCCGGCAATTCCATCAGCGCCGATTCCATCGGATCGGAGACCAGCGCTTCCATGCGTTCGGCGTCAGCGCCCGGCAGGACCGTTAGGACATACCCATACCGCTCAACAAGCGTGGGGTCTTCCTGGCGACCAAGGCTGAGTACGGCGCCCAGCCCCCCGGCGACAATCACCAGCAGAACCAGCACCGACAGGCGCGGCAGGCGATAAAACAGTGTCCGCATAACCAGGGTCTCCAGATTCTTTTAGTAAGGTGACGCTGCGTCGTCTTGTTTCGCCGTTTCCAGCGGCATCCGACGCGGGGTAACCGCCTGTCTTGGCGTGATGCGTTGCAGTCCATCCGCAATCACAAGGTCACCGCCCGACAGAGCGCCGCGCACAAAGACGCGCGTGCCTTCGGTATGGACAATTTCAACGATCCGCGGCGCGGCAAGGTGGCTGGATCCGTCCGGTTCAGCCACCAGCACCGACCACAAACCGCGCGTACTTTCCGTCAGCGCCGTGACCGGCACCCAGGCACCGCGCTCATCAACCTGTCGGTCCATCGGAAGACGCGCCACGGCGCCGGGGAATGCGGTTTCTGCGCCATCAAGGTCGAACACGACCGATACAGTGCGCTGGCGCGCATCAATCACGCCGGTAACCGCGCGCAACACCGCCGGTACCCGATCATCGCCAACGTCCAGATCATATTGTCCGCCGACGACCAGCGAGCTGGCCACGACACTAGGCACACCAATGCGCGCTTCCAGCGCCGCAGATTCCACCAGTTCAAAGATCGGCATGCCCGGCGCGGCAATTACGCCTTCATCGGCATATCGCTGGGTGATGACCCCGGCAAACGGCGCCCTCAACCGCGCCAGATCGATCTCGACCCGCAGTGTCTCAGCCTGCGCCTTCGTTGCGCTGAGTTGTGCTTCGGCCCGGCTCGCCTGGGCCACAAATTCATCAACAACCTGCTGAGAAACATGACCTTCATCGCGCAATTGGCGCTGGCGCTCCAGCGTGGTCAGGGCCAGCTCGCGCGAGGCTTCGGCTTCGTCGATTGACGCTTGCGTCGCCGCCAGCCTTGCGCTGAGCGAGCGCGTATCGAGTCTGGCAAGCAGTGCACCGGCGTCCACCTGATCACCAACATCTGCGCTGAGGCGATCAATCCGTCCGCCGCCATTGAAGCCAAGTTCACTGGTGCGGCGCGCCGTGATCAGACCGGTAAACGTCTCTTCCAGGTCAAACTCGGCCTGGACCGAAGCTTCGATCACCACAACGGAAATGGGTTCTGGAACCTGCTCGGCGCTCGGCACCTTGGGGCCTTCCTCGGACCGCAGAGCCAGTGTCGCGACAAACAGAACGGCCGCGACGACAGCTAGAACCAAAAGAAACAACAGTCCGCGCATCGCGGTGGGACGCTTTTCTCGTGTCGAAGGGGATGCGGTCATGGCCAGGTCTTTCCTGAAGCAGTCTGTATGGTTGCAAGGTCAAAGGGAGGATGGAAGTCGGCAATCATTGGGGCTGGGCCCCGCGAAGCAGAATATCGGTGTGAAGGTCGAGGAAAGCGTCGCGGCTGAGGCCGGACTCAATCGGTTTGGTTTCCGGAAAGCCAGGAATGTGTGCGATCAGTGTCGCAGCGCCATGCAGGGCAGACCAGAGGGACATGGCCAGCGCCACATCGCTGACATCCTGGCGCAGCTCGCCGCGCTCCTGGCCCTCAGCCACCATGCTGACCAGAAAAGCGAAGGCGTTGTGCTTGTTGGACTGAGAGTGGTCCACCTCTTCCCACTCATCGATTTCAACCATGCCCTGCACATCTGAAAAAGCGGCCATATAGTGCTGCGGCTTGTTCAGCGCAGTTTCCATGTAAACGCGCAGGCAGCTCTTGGCACGCTCCATATAGGGCCCGGTGCTAAGGCGGGCTGAGTCCACATGGGTGAGGATTTCGGCGAAAAAGGCCTCTTTCAACTCATCGACCAGCTCTTCCTTCGAGCCGAAATACTTGTAGATCGCGGCCGGTGAATAATCGATCTCATCGGCCAGGCGCCGGATGGAAAGGCCTTCAGACCCTTCCGCCGCAAATACCTTTTCGGCCGCGTCCAGAATGGATGCACGCACACGCAACCGCCGGCGTTCAGCGGGGCTGGTATCGTGTGAAGAGGCGTCATCCATGTGCATTGTCTGTCTGTTACGAGGTCACGTCTCATATAGATCACTATTCAAAAAGTGAACAGTGTTCACTCTTAAACTCTTTGGTTACGCTTATGCTGGCAAGCGGCGTCGGTTCGCGTTACCTGCCTGATATGACACTTGATGATCTGCACCCGCCACGTCCCGGAGATCTGATGCAGGCCAGCGCTGCATCGCCCGAAGTGCTGAGGTTTCTTGCCGAGCGGCGGTCCGCCGGAAAAGCCAACCTTGCTGCGCCCGGACCTGGCGAAGGCGAGCTGGCCAAATTGCTCCAGATTGCCGCGCGCGTGCCCGACCATCGCCGCGTCGAGCCTTGGCGGTTCATCACACTGAGCGGCGAGAACCGTGAGCGTTTCGGTGCCAGACTTGCCGAAATCGCGCCTAAATCAGAGGTTGCTCAGCGCCGAGGCGTGACGGCCGAGATCTCTGCCGCCCTGCCCCTGCGCGCACCGGTGATCGTCGCTGTGGTCTCCAGCCCCAATGCCAGCCACAAGACCCCGGTCTGGGAGCAGGAATTGTCGGTTGGGGCGGTGTGCCAGAACCTGTTGCTTGCGTCGCGCGCAGCCGGATGGGGCGCGGTATGGCTGACCGATTGGATCGCCTTTGACCCCGAGGTGAATGCAGTGATGGGCCTGTCAGACGCCGAACGTATCGCAGGCTACATCTATATTGGCACCCCAACAGCCCAGCCGCCCGAGCGAGCGCGCCCCGACATGGCGACCAAAGTCACCACCTGGATCGGCTGACTCCAGCATTTCATGAATAGCAACCGGTGTTTTGACGCGACTGGCAGATTTTGCCGTCGCATAAGAACGGCCCCGGCGGTGTTGTCCCTGTAGGCGTGAAAGGGGACCGCAGATGACGACGACCAGACGACAATTCCTGAATTCCGCATGGGCGATAGCCGCCGCCGCCGCGCCCGCCTATGGCGTGCTGGCAAGCTGCACCACGAATGACGCGCTGGCCCAGGCCGAGACCGTTTCAGTTCAGGATGACCCGCTCGGATTCCTCGATCTGCCGCCGGGCTTTGCCTACCAGCGCCTGTCAGAAACCGGCATGACCATGTCCGATGGCTTCCGCGTGCCCGCTCGCCATGACGGAATGGGCGCGTTCGCCGTCGATTATGATCCGGACCTGTGCGTGCTGATCCGCAACCATAAAATCAACTTGGGCGGTGCCGACACTGGCCCATTTGGGAAGCATGTGGGCGTGCCCGCCAGCGTGCCACGCGGCGCCGTATTCGACATCGCACCAGATGGCGATCCGCTCGCCGGTGGCACAACCACGCTCGTCTACAATACCCGTACCCGAAAGCTCGAGCGTGACTTCCTCTCGCTGATCGGAACAGACCGCAACTGTTCAGGCAGCATCACGCCCTGGGGCACTTGGCTCACCTGTGAAGAAAGCCGCGCAACGCCCGGCGACCAGGTCAGCCAGCTTCATGGCTGTGCGTTTGAAGTGCGTGCCGCGGCGCGTGGTCTGGTCAAGGCAGAGCCGTTGCGCGCTATGGGCCGGTTCAACCGCGATGGTTGTGGGCCAATCCATGGCCGTGCGCTGGATCAATATAGACGACCCCGAAGCGCTTAACGCGCCCCTGAAGACCCGCGGATTTGACCTTGGCGCGTCCCAGTTTGCCCGCGGCGGAGGCATTGCCTGGGCCATCAAGCCGTCGGGATCTTCAACTTATTTTGCCTGCACCCATGGCGGTCCGGTCAAAGGTGGCCAGATCTGGCGCTATATCCCAAGCCCCCATGAGGGCACGCCGCAGGAATCTGAAGCGCCGGCAAGCTGATCCTGCATTATGAAAGCGCAGACCGCAGCGTCATGGACATGTGCGACAACATCGTGCTGCGCCCTGGGGGCATCTGATCATCTGCGAAGACGGCCCCAGCGGCGATTATGTGCGTGGTGTGGCGCCGGATGGCCGTGTTTATGCGATTGCCCGTTCAGCGGAGTCCGAGGTTGCCGGCGCGTGTTTCTCCCCGGATGGAGAGATCATGTTCGTGAACGTACAGAAGCCCGGCATCACCGTCGCGATCACCGGGCCGTGGGCCTCGATCGCGTTGGCTTAGAGCGCGGTTTTGCCGGATTTGATAGGGAGGGGAGCGACCCGTTCTCGGGCGAGTTTAGGACGTTCACACTATTCAGCTCACGCCTACCAGCTGTTTGCCACCCCAATCACGCATTGCATCTAGGATTGGCTCGAGCGATTGCCCTTTTTTTGTCATGCTGTACTCGACTTTGGGTGGCACGACTGGGTACACCTTTCGTGAGATCAAGCCATCGGCTTCCAATTCACGCAGCTGTTTTGTGAGCATACGCTGCGTGACCGTCCCAGCGGCACGTTGCAACTCGCTGAAACGCATCGTTCCATTCAACAAATGGAACAGGATAATTCCTTTCCATTTACCGCCAATAACCTCCAGGGTCGCTTCAACGGGGCACCCTTGAGAGCAATCATATGTCTCGAATCTACTCATTTCTTATAGTATCATTTTTGTATGTATCGTTCAATTTAGTGCGTACTTGTGCCGGTTTTCAGTCTGTCTATTTAGGCATGAATCAAAAATTTGGAGCGCAAGAAATGAGCAAACTCACGATCACCGGCAACATATTGGCGAAGGTAGACAAAATTGAACTCGTGAAATCAGAGTTGGTAAAGCTGATTGAGACGACGCGCGACGAGCAAGGCTGTCTGCAATACGATCTCCATCAGGATAATGAAAACCCTGCTTATTTTATGTTCTATGAAAATTGGGAGTCTCGCGATCTTTGGCTAACGCACATGAATGCACCGCATCTTGCAGCATATATGGCCGCCACAGATGGCGCGGTGGAGAAATTTTGGGTACATGAGCTGACACAGATACGTTAAAGGCTCTTACTTTTGAAGGGTCTGCCGGCCGATAAGTGTCCTGTGATCGGCCCTATGTGTTAGTGTATCAGCGTCCTGTTTTGGGCGCCCCAAGTCGCTGGATGGTGCTCGCTCGGGGCCCAAAAAGAACGCTTAACCGCGCCCGCGATAGCCCGCTACGCCGGTGTCGGGCACCCACAATCCTTCAGGCGCCACGCCGGTTTGCCAGAACACGTCGATGGGGATGCCGCCGCGCGGATACCAGTATCCGGCGATACGCAGCCATTTCGGCTCAATCAGATCGGCCACGCGTTTTGCTACGTCCAGTGTGCAATCCTCATGGAAGGCGCCATGGTTGCGATACGATGACAGCAGCAGCTTCAGGCTTTTGCTTTCAACCAACCAATCACCCGGCGCATAATCGATCACCAGATGTGCAAAATCGGGCTGCCCCGTCACCGGACAGATCGAGGTAAACTCCGGCGCGGAAAATCGCGTCAGGTACAACGTGCCTGGATGCGGATTGGGCACACGCTCCAGCACGGCTTGATCGGGAGACGCGGGAAGCCCGGATTGGGCGCCCAGCTGGTCCAGCCCTTTATAGATCGGATTATCAGTCATAGGGCTTATGAAAACGGCGTCGGCACGAAGTCAAACAACATGCCGAGATAGAGGACATATCCGCCCAGCAAAACGATACCTTCCCAGCGGGCGATCTTGCGCCCGGTGAAGGCAAACAGCACCAGCAGGAAGGTCGCGAGGATCAGCGCGCCGATATGCTCCCAGGCCAGCACGGGCAATTCGGCAAAGCCCTGTTCAACGCGGATCTGCATGCCGGTATCGGGATCAACGCTCAAGGGTGGCGCGGCCTGGGGCACGGGCGCCACGGTAGAGAACGGGTGCACCAGCGCAGTGACACCGACAATGCCCGCCAGGTTGAAGATGTTGGAGCCGAGAATGTTGCCAAGCGCCACATCGGATCGCCCCTTTGTGGCGGCAATGATCGAGGTCGCCAGTTCTGGAAGGCTCGTGCCAATGGCCACCAGTGTCAGGCCAATCACTGTTTCTGACAAGCCAAATTGCTCGGCGAGTTGAACCGCGCCTTCGACGAGAAACTGCGCGCCAAATACGACGCCCGCGATACCGGCCACGGCAAACAGCAGCGCAAGCGCCAACGGCATGCCAGGCTCGACCATTTCGGCTTCCTCGCGGTGCATGTCCCCCACGGCATTCTGGTCTCCCCGGTCCATCAACAGCGACACCACGATGTAGCCCAGGACGGCCAGCACCAGCACCGCGCCCACGGGCCGGGTGAACAAATCAAACCAGGCCAAAAGAATAAACGCAGCGGTAAACAACACCATGGCCAGCGTATCGCGCCCCAATGCGCGTGGGCTGACAACAATCGGCGCCAGCATCGCAGCCATGCCCACAACCAACAGGATGTTGGCGATGTTCGACCCTACGACATTACCAAGGCCCAGGCCGACTTCCCCGGCTTGGACCGCTCTCAACGTGGTGACCATTTCCGGCATTGACGTGCCAAAGCCCACCAGTGTGAGACCGATGATCAACTCCGATACACCGAGTTTGCGCGCCACGCCCACAGATCCGCGCACCAGCGCCTCACCGCCGAAAAACAACAACAGGAAGCCACCCAATACCAAGAGATAGGTCATGCCGGCGGCCCCTGTGCGCTTCGCTCTGGCCCCTTATGCCAACCGCTTTTGTCTTCGCCAACCGGGGAGTTGCGGTCACGCTCGGTAATTTCCTTTTGGACATGCACGGACGCCATGGCACGGTCTGTGGCCAAGGAGAGACCGCCATGACGCTTCGCCTGCTGCCTGCCCTTGCTTTGCTACTGTTCGGCTGGATGGCTGTGTCGCCCGCCAGCGCCCAAACAGGTGCCGTTTCCGATGAAGACCCCACCGCTGCGGCTGATGTCACGCGCGACCGGATCCATCCGGTCTGGGAGAATTTCGCGCCGCGTTTTCGAACCCAGGTCTGCCCATTTCCGATTGCAGGCGGCTATGACCCCGAAGAGATACGGTGCGGCTATGTTCTGGTGCCGGAAGATCGCACCTGGGCCGGATCGCGCCTCATCCGATTGTCTGTGCTGGTGATCAAATCCACGTCCAGCGCCCCGCCGGTAGACCCCATCATGCGTCTGACCGGAGGACCGGGCGGACCGTCCCTTAGCGGTGGACGGGTCAATGCCTATCGCGTGCCGGCTACGGCGAAAATGCGCGAAGCGGCCGATCTGGTCTTCTTTGATCAACGCGGCGTCGGGCATTCAGAATCAGAGTTCTGCCGCGCCCTGCCGCTGTCTTACCAATATGGTGTGCGCGACGATGATGCCGATGATCTGGTGCGAGCCGATCTGGCAACCTGCCTCGAGGACGCGCGGGCGGAAGGCGTGGCGGTGGAGGGCTACACCAACTGGCAGAACGCCCTGGATGTACGCGATATTCGCATCGCGCTTGGCTATGACCGCTGGAACCTGTTCGGCGTCTCTTACGGAACAGAGCTGGGCCAGGCGGTCATGACCGTCGACCCTGGCGGCACCAAAGCCGTGATCCTCGACAGCCCGGTCCCAGCAAACATGCCGGTTAGCGATGTCGACCTGCTGCTGGCCAACGGGTTCCGCTCCTCCCTGAATGCAATCAATGAGATGTGCGCAGCCGATGCCGACTGCGCACGTGCCATTCCCGATTTCGGCGCAAAAGTCGAAGAGTTGATGGCCGACTATGACGCCGAGCCGCTTGTGTTGACTGGCCTTGGCCCTGATCAGACTACAACCGGAGAGATTGTCATCGACGGCTCCACCATCGGCGACGCGGTGTTTCAGGCGCTCTATCGCAGAGACGTTTATCCCAGCCTGCCCGCCATGTTGCGGGTGCTGGAAAACCGGGATGGGGTCGCACTCACAGCCTATGTTGAAACACTGAGTTATCCCATCGACCATCGCTATGGCGATGGGATGCAGATGGTCATCAACTGCCGTTCTGGATGGCGCGAAGACGCGGCTGCACCTCCACCGCCCGGGCCGGATGGTAGCGCTTTGGCGACTTATGGCTCAGCGGGAAATTACGACCGGCTGTGCGAAGGCCTGCTGGACACCTCACCTGATCCAACCACGATACTGGTGGAGTCGGACATTCCAACCCTGGTGGTCACGGGCCTCGCCGATCCGATCACCCCGCCCTATTATGCCGACATCATCCTGCCCGGCCTGGCGAACGGCCAGCGGGTCGATTTCCCATTTACCGGGCATGGAGGCCTGCTTAGCCATTTCGACACGTGCGGGCAGGACATTCTGATCGAGTTTTTCACCGATCCCATCGCACCGGTGGACACCAGCTGCGCCGAAGCCGTCTCCGCGCCGACCTTTCTCGTCAATCTGCGCGAAACCAAGGCGCCGTTCAGATTTGCACGGTCTGTTCAGGCTGGACAGTACCCCCTGGCCGCCATCGCCGCTGTGCTGGGTCTGGTCATGATCCTTATCGCGTTCCTGGTCACGCCTCTCGCTCGGCGATTTGATCGGGTCGGCAGCGGCAACTATGGCCGCGCGCGGACTCTGACCTGGATCGGCGGCGCTTTGACCATTGCTGGCGCGGCGCTCTCTGTGCAGACCATCCTCACCAACGCGCTGAACAATCCCGCGATCTTGCCGCTGGGCGCACCGTCTCATATCGGCGTGGGCGGTTGGATCGCCGCGGTCGGGCTTGTCTTTTGTCTGCTTGGTGTTTGGCGTGCCCTGAGCCGGCAGGATGCCAGCCGGCGTGTGTTCGGCACCAGGGCAGCGATCGTAATTGCGGCTTTGCTCAGTTTTGGTGTGGTCGTGTTTGTGTTCCAGATTGGCGCCGGGCCGTTTTGACCGCCGACGATTGGGCTGGAGAGTCGATCATTTGTGGGAATGGGGTTGAAGCGAATGTTCCACAAGATGACTGGAACGTGTCATCCAGTCCGGATAGGAGGCCGCGTCGCGCGATCCGCCCAAAAAACCGGCATAGAGTGCATTTCTCGCCTTGAATTGGTGCAATTGCGACACCGTTAACACCATTGCCGATCTGTAAATTGCTGCGACCGCAAAAAAGCGCAGTTCTCTCTTTGCTTGCACAAATCAATCTGAGGGAAGGATCACCTTTATGCGGCAATTGATGAAAACAGTTTCGTGCGCTTTGCTCGTCGGCTCCGGCTTTGCTGGCGTGGCCAATGTAGCTCACGCTGACGAAGGCGAACTCACGGGTAACGTTACACTGACGACAGATTACGTCTGGCGCGGCATCTCTCAGTCAAATGAAGACTGGGCTATCCAAGGCGGGTTCGATTACGCAAACGGCCCGTTTTATGTGGGGACATGGGCGTCTAACGTAGACTTCGAAGACACGTCAGACACCAACATCGAGCTCGACATCTATGGCGGTCTCGCCGGCGAGTTTGAAGGTGGCATCTCGTGGGATGTGGGCGCCATAGCTTACTTCTACCCAGATGCTGACGATGAAGACCTTGACTTCATCGAAGTGTATGGCGGCCTCGGATATGATTTCTCCGGCGTGGGCGTGGGCGGATACGTCTACATCGACCCCGACAATGAGAACATCTATCTCGAAGGTTCGGCTGGCTATGGCTTCACCGATGCCATCTCGGCTGATGTGTCTCTCGGCAATTACAGCTTCGATGAGGGTGAAGACTACACCAACTGGTCTATTGGCGGCACGTATTCCGCGCCGTTCGGCGTTGACTTCGATCTGCGTTATTGGGGAACCGACGTTGACGACACCGACATCGCAGACGACCGCGTCGTCCTATCGGTCAGCCGAGGCATGTAACAACGCGCTTAAGGGAGGCGCGGGCACGGCGTTTTGAGTGTGGTCGCCGGGCCGAACTCCCTTCCTCCCTGACTGGCGATTTGGGTGCCCTCCTGCCCTTGTCAGTCAACTTTTTGGCCGCTGCGCACTCTCGATTGCGCGGCGGCCTTTTCTATTTGGAGCCATTGCCCCATCTTCTGAGCAGACACGAGGAGATCCCATGGCCGCTGAGTTGAGCGTAACTGAATTTTTGCTGCCGGCGGTGACCCTGCTTGGCGTCGGCGCTGCAGCCGCGCTAGCATGCCGTGCGGTCCGGATCAGTCCGATTGTGGGGTATCTTGTTGCCGGTGTGCTCATCGGGCCCCACGTCTTTGGACTGGTCGACGAAAGCAGCATAACGCACATCCTGGCCGAACTGGGCGTGGTGTTCCTGTTGTTCGACATCGGCATGCACATTTCGATGCGCGAGTTGAAAGAGAGCCGCAGCGACCTGCTCGGCCTGTCGCCCGCCCATCTGGTCCTGACAGCGTTGGGATTCACCCTGATTCTGGCCGGGTTCGGCCTCAGCTGGCCCGTCGCAATCGCCATCGGCATCTCGCTGGGCCTGTCCTCTACGGCGGTTGTGGCCGGGCTTCTCTCGGAACGCGGTCTGAACTCCTGCCCCCTCGGCCGGTCGGCCACCCATGTGCTGATTTTCCAGGATATCGTGGCGATTTTCCTCCTAATCTTTGCCACTGCGTTGGGCGGTGATGCTGATTCCATCCCGCTGACCATGGCGATTGCTGCCATCCAGGCGCTTGGCGCGTTTGGCGCCGCGCTTTTGGCGGGCCGGTACCTGCTTGGCCCTGTGTTTGGCCTTCTGGCGCGAACGGAAAACAGCGAGGCCTTCACAGCCGCCACTTTGCTGTTGGTGCTCGGCGCTGCGCTTGCGACCTTTGGCGCCGGCCTTTCGCTCACCTTGGGCGCATTCCTTGCGGGCCTGGCGGTATCTGGCACACCCTATCGTCACCAGATCCAGACCGAGAGCGGGCCCTTTCGCGGGCTGCTTTTGTCCTTCTTCTTCATAAATGTCGGCCTGATGATCGAGGTTCCGGCCCTCATCGCCAATCTGCCGCTGATTCTCGCCGCCGCAACCGCAATTGTGGTTCTGAAAACCGTGGGCGGATTTGCAGCAGCACGCCTGAACAAATGGACGGTGCCTGGTGCCACCCAACTGGCTTTCCTGCTGGCCCAGGGCTCTGAATTCACGCTGGTTGTACTGTCGATCCTGGGCGCCGCCTCAGCCACGCTGGTCGCCAATGGCGGGGCACCGCTGTTTGACCCCGTGGTGGAAACGGTGACCGTCGCTGCCGTCGCTATCTCCCTGGCCATTGCCCCATTCTGGGCCGACTGGGGCATGAAACTGTCGCGCAAACTCGCGGAAAAACTGCGCAAGGAAGGCGACAGTGCACCGGCTTCGACGACGGGCGCCAAGCCCGTGATTGTGTTTGGCATGACACCGGCGGGCCGCCTGGCTGTGGATGGCCTGCGCGACCATGACATCCCATACATAGCGCTCGACAATGATCCCGAACGCTTCCTGGCGGCCACGGCAGACGGCTATCGCGTGGCCTTCGGGGACGCCGCCAATCTACGCCTGATCGATGCGATCGGCGCCAATAATGCGCGCGCCGTGGTGATCGGCGCGCCGCGCTATTCAGTGTCGAAGTCCATCACGCCGATCATCAATGAACGGTTCCCGGGTATGAAACGGTTCGTGTCGGTCGCAACCTCCACCGACCATGAGCTGTTCAGCGATCTCGGCATGATCGCGCACCACACCATGGCCGAACCCCAGGGCATTGAAATGGTCGCCGACCTGCTTCGCGAACTAGGGATCGACGATGTATCCATCGTGGCGTGGATGCGCGCCGAAGCCGAACGCTTCGACATGGACGACATGTCTGAAGAGGTGATCGAAGCGATCGAGGACGACGTGCAGGCGGCGTGAAGCCAGCACGGGCGCGTTCAATCGAGGAATGAGCCCCCCCCACAAGCCAATGGCGGATGGTGGCCCATTGCAGACAAACAACTTGTTGAGGCGGGTGGCACGACCCAACTTCAAAACGGTCATTTGCAAAGCGCGCCCTGACCATGGCGAACGTCAACCGAAATCCAGCCAGAAATTACCTTGTTTCCGGATTTTACATACAGCTGCATGCTCAACTGGAAAGACGATCGAACTGACGGGCAGCTTTCTACGAACGAGACAGCCGCCTTTGTTGATCAAGTGAATAACGCAAACCCGCATATCCGTCGCCGTTGGCGAGGCGTTTCGTTAATCGCTCAAAGTGCTCGATGAAACGCGAGACCCATTCAACCGTTTCAGAAGGCAAGTCTGTGGTGGACACACCATGAAGACTGGCTTCCTGCTGCAGTCGCCAGCCTTTCACAAAGTCGAAGTCCGCTGGAACAACGTGGAGGAAAGCGTCTGCTCGCGGCCATAAGGAAGAGTATTCACGGGATAGTGCATCCTCTTGCCAGGCCCGCCAGATTCCGTTCGGGTCCTCATCGCGCTCAAGCTCATTGATTGGACGTGATTTTGAGGCCAATGCATCGGCATGCACGCCCATCAGCCAACCCTCTATCAGAATTGCGTTTGGTCGGACGGCCAACTGTCGCCACTCCTCACGGGCCACCCGATCATCGATGCGTTTGTCGAAAACCGGCGAGAAAATGTGCGTTCCAGCGCTTCCGTTCTGCAGACTGTCTAGCACGTCGCCTAATAGTTGTAGATCGTGTGTGCCAGGCGGTCCCCGTGTCGCACAAAGCGGGTGAGTGCTATTGGACAGCGCCCGCCGTTCGGCTGCCGTATGATAGAAATCATCTAAGCTCAGGCATGCTAAGCGAAGATCGCTTGATGCGTCCACTTGCCGGATCGCTGTCGATTTCCCGGCCCCTTGCGGTCCGGACATCATGAGCACAGGCGGGCCGTCGTTTTGCTCAGTCTCAGCTGTGACCCATTCCAGTAGTGCGCCTGCAAGCGGTGTCATGCTGGAGCGTTTGTATTGAACGTTATAAGTTTAAGCTGGGCGAACTGCGTCAGGCCCGCATGACCGTAATCCGCGCCAAAGCCGGAGCGCCCCCCTGGCTCAAGACCGAGAACAGGTGAAAAATCACCCCCAGCATTCGCATCTCCATGAACGGTGACAGAACCGGCTCTAAGCTTTCGGGCCAAAGTGTGTGCCTCGTTCAGATCTCGGGTCCAGGCGGTGGCAACCAAACCGAAGGCGCTGGCATTGGCCAGCGCGATGGCCTCATCAAGTGTCTCAAATCGCGAAACGCCAAGGACCGGGCCGAATATCTCTTCACGTGCTATCTCCGCATCGACGGGGACCCGATCGAATATAACGGGACCCGAGGAATGAGTGTCACCACTAGTCGCTTCCAAACCTGCGTCCTTCGCGCGTTGAACGAACCCGGCAACGGTCTCGGCCTGCTTCGAAGACGCAATCGGGCCAAATTTCGTTGCAGGATCAAGCGGATCGCCTGGCTGCATGTCCTTCGTCACGCGGCAGAGCGCCTCAACGAGTGAATCTGCGCGGCTTTCATGAACAATCAGGCGGGTACCGGCTGAACAGACCTGCCCGGTATTCCAGAACGCGTTGTGGGCAATGACGGGAGCAAGCTCTTCCGGCGCATCAAAAGACTGACAAACAATGTGTGGCGACTTTCCACCGAGCTCCATGAGCAGCGGTTTTGGCTGGCCCGCCCTGGCAGCCATTGCCTGGATCGCTCCACCGGTTCGAGTGGAACCCGTGAAAGCGATCTT
Source organism: Pseudomonadota bacterium (assembly GCA_039815055.1). Classification (GTDB taxonomy): domain Bacteria; phylum Pseudomonadota; class Alphaproteobacteria; order Caulobacterales; family Hyphomonadaceae; genus UBA5336. The sequence continues at coordinate 15,327 of JBCCAA010000015.1, forward strand.
GTTGATATCTGAATGGCTTACAAGGGCTGCGCCTGTGACAGGTCCAGTACCAGGAAGGACGCTCAACTGGCCATTCGGAAGCCCTGCCTCTTGCGCAAGATCAGCGAGATAAAGGGCGCTCGCCGGAGCAATTTCGGACGGCTTGAGCACAACCGCATTACCCATCGCAATGGCCGGCACGATGCGGGTCAGCACCTGGTTCACCGGGAAATTCCAGGGGGTGATCGCAGCCACCACTCCCAGTGCTTCGAACACATTCTGGCTCAGGGTTCCGGGAACGGTATTCGCCGCGGGTGCTGTTAACGTGGTCAAAAGGCCAGCCACTTCGCGCACCAATCCCGCCGAATAGGCGATATCGTCCAAGGCGTTTGTGATAGGCATTCCCATTTCGAGGCTGTCCATCAGAGCCAGGGCTTCAGCATGGGTTTCGATAGCATCCGCCCACTCGTTCAAAACGGCAGCCCGCTCGGCAGAAGGCGTGTCGGCCCAGGTCCGTGCCTCAAACGCTTGGCGCGCCGCGGACACAGCACGGTCGACGTCGGCGGCGCCGCAGTCTGGGTACGTAGCGACAGTGTCGTTCCGCCAGGGATCTGTCGTATGGAACGCTTCAGCTTCGACGACCGTTCGACTGCCAGCAATGACAGGACGTGTGTCGATATTCAGTGACGCGGCGGCGGCGCGCCAGTCTTCAATTGATTTCGACATATTTTACCTCATGCGGATCGTAGAGAGGAAGGTCGATTCGAAGCGCTGGCTCATGCGCCAATTCAATCCGAAGACTGGAAGCCTCGTGGAGTGGTCGCTGGAAGCTGGGTGATGCAATGCGCCCGATCACAAGTGACAGGCGTGTCTCCGCCTCAATGCGTCGAGCCGCAAATCGAAACGTGTCGAACTGAATGGTTTCAAAGCCCGCTGAGGGAGCGAGCCGCCGCGCATCAGAACTGAGGATTGTGGCGCGCCCCGCAGTTGTGACTTCAACCAACAATGCGAAAACATCGACGTCTCCACCCACCACTTCAAGGTCGATTGAGAATGAGGGTGTACCCAAAAGGGTCTTCGCATCGACAAGCGGCTCACTGGACCAGATCAACGCGGTGTCGGCTTGGATTTCGTCCATTGACCATTCGGCTTTTTCCCCGCCGAGCACGTCGAACAGTGAACGCGCGAATCCGCTTTCGGGGTTGGTGGTCGGCAAAGCGATCTGCTCTTGTGGGTTTTGAATGTGCTGGCAAGGGCTGTCCATTTGCAGCTGTTCCCGACGAGCGGCAGTGTCTGGTGGCACCGCCCATGCCTCCGTCCCAGCGATGTATGAGATCGTTTGATGCTCTTGCATGGCGGGCGGCAAGGGCTCACCGCAAAGTGCCCATTTGTAGAACCCGAGGAGACACTGCCATTCTGTTGTATCCAGCGATGCCCTGGCGCCGGTTTCAAGGGCTTCCGATCCAGGTGCAGGGTGTCGATCCCCAGTATGGTTCCAGGGACCAACGATGCACCAGTGCTGCGCATCGGGCCGGGCGCATAGATGGCGCCGCCGGTACTCAAGCGCCCCTCGCTGGGCGTTGTCCGCTGTGCCCGTCAAAGTAAGAACTGGCTGCTGGATACGCGCGAACTCGTCCTCTGACGGGACTGCAGTTATCCAGTTGTCTGGTTCCTCCCAACCCCGGATGATCTGGGACAGAACCGGATCGTCGCTCCCAATCACTCCAAGAAGATGTTCCACCCGCCCCTCTTTTGCAAAATGTTCCCGCTCCAGAAGGGACCAGAAGCGGTCATCAGCAAAAAGCTTGGGCGCTAAAGAGCGCCCGCGGACAAAGTTGGACCATCGCGCATTGTAAAGCGGAAACAAGCCGTTGAACCCATCAGCATCCAAGCCAGGCATGGGGGCGCAGACGGGGGCGAGTGCGGCCAGAGCGGCTGGTTGGCGGGCTGCGATGGTCCACTGGTTGAGCCCCGCATACGACCCACCAAAAAGCCCGACATTGCCATTGCACCAAGGCTGCGCCGCGACCCAATCGACACAGGTCGCGCCATCATCCCCGTCATTGTAGAGATCGAAAAAGCCCTCCGATCTACCCCGCCCGCGCACATCCACGATGATCACGGCAAAGCCCTCGCGCGCGTATCTGGACGCCATGGGATAGGCATAGTCTGTGGTGTAAGGGGTCAATGTTAGCAGAACGGGCACTGCTTCCATGCCATGCGGGAGCAGGATATCTGCGTTCAAGTTCATACCATCGGGCATTTGGATCGACTGACCCATTTGCAATGAGAAACTTGAGCTCATCACTACCCCCAAAGGTCTGTCGAAGGCGCGTGGACGAAACCATCCTCGAACACCATGGCCTCGGGACGGTCGCGCGCCAGCATCTTGGGCGAGTCAATGTCGGCATAGATCGCACCGCGCGCAGCCAGCCAGTAGGCTGGCGCAGCTGCGAGGGACGTACCGCCGTTCGAACCGACCATGAACCGCAGTCCACGCTCTTTTGCAGCGTCGGCAAGCTCCAACGCCTCGGTAAGGCCGCCGCATTTGTCCAGTTTGATATTGATGGCCGCATAGCCACAAGGCAGCGCGTCGAGGGAGGCAGCATCGGTCACGCTTTCATCGGCGCAGAGCGGCACGGGACAATTGACCGTTGAAAGGTGTTGATCCTCGCCGGGCGGCAGTGGCTGTTCGATCAGCCTGACTCCAAGGTGATGCAGAGCTATACCAGTGGTCTCAAGGCCCCTCACGTCCCACCCACCATTCGCATCCACGATGATTTCTTGGTCGGGACAGGCCGCGCGCACATGTTTCAACCGCGCAATATCCTCTGCAGGGGCCCCACCAAGCTTGACCTTTAACACTGATGCATCAGGCGCGACTGAAGCAGCCTCTTCTGCCATGACGGAAGGCTTATCGAGAGACACGGTTCCAGTGATCGGCAGTCTGCTTGATCCACCGGGAGCGATCAGACTGCTGACCGGCGTCTTTAACCTTTTGGCTTCCAAGTCCCAAAGCGCACAATCGATAGCGTTGCGGATTGGAGATGCCGGTAAGGCGTTCTGAAGCGCGTTGCGCTCGAGATCATTGCCTTGGCTGTGCAAAAACGCCTCTGCCGAATTGTTGACGGTTTCTGCGAAAGACCGGTCGGTCTCGTGGGGTTCGCATTCCCCGGCACCAACGTGAAATCCGTCGCTGACGCTTATTTGGAGGTTCGTGGCATGGGTGAGTGTCGCGCGCGCGATCTTGAAGGGGCGACGGTATGGCCAATCTTCGAGGCTCACAGACCACTCACGCATCACTCAGCTGGGACCTCGACAAGCCCCTGGGCCTTCAGTCGGCCACGCATGGCCTTATGGCGCGCGCGCGTCAGCGGATAGGCCAGTGCGATGATAGCCGCCAAGGCGCATATGGCTGCGGGAATGCCACCATTGACGAGTTTCAGACTGAACACGGCGAACTCTGAATTGGTTTCCGCCGATGGGTCATAGCCCGCCCATCCGGTAATCCCGTAAGCGATCGCTGCGCCAATGCCATACATCGCTTTCCGGCTGAAGGCCCAAGCCGCGCAGAATATACCTGCTCGTCCGTCACCGCTCTCATCAAGCTCGGCATCCGCTACGTCTCCCACCATTGCGAGAATGGCAACTTCAAATCCCATCAGGAAGGTGTACCAGAGCGCGTCGTTCAGCATGTACAGCGGGAGCGCAAGTGGCCCGGGTTCTATAAAGTGCAGGATCGGCAGAGTGCAGGCGATGCCGGCAAGCCCTGTGACCATGATCGTGCGTTTCTCGAACTTCGTGATCAGCCACCCCCACAAGGGTAGCGAACACAGCGCCACCACCTGGGATGTGGTGGAGATAAGCGTGAAATGGTGCCCGATTCCGAGGTATGTATCGAACAAGACGAAGAACAGCGCTCCAGCTGTTCCGATGCCGAGATACCCGATCGTGAGTGCCATAAGCCAGATCTGCAGCGCTCGATTGCCCTTCAAACACCGCCACAGTGCAACCGGGTTCAAGCTGCCGCTGTCCTTTGGTGCTTCGCCCTCAGGGGCTGCGAAAAGTGCGAACAAAGTGCCAATGGGAAGCAGGATCAACAGCAGAACGGACGTCGATCTCAGGACCGCGAAATCGAACTCGTTCGTCGGCGAGAACAAAAGCGGCAGAAACCCGAACGCCAGCAAGGCGCCATTTCCGACAAACCGGACCGCCAGCGACAATTTCGAACGGTCTTCGTAGCTTGTGGCAAGCTCCGCCGACCAGGCGCGGTAAGGCACTTCCAGTAAGGTCCAGCCGATGTAAACGCCGCAAAGCCACACCCCGATATAGAAACGATCGGGATCATCCGGTGGATTGAACAGATTGAAGGCCGACCACAGCGACAGGATGGCCCCGACAAAGATCCACGGCTTTCGCGGACCGAAACGGGTGCGTGTGCGATCAGACAGATAGCCCGTCAGAGGGTCGGTTACCGCGTCCATGATGCGCAGGACCAAGAGGATGACCGACAGGGATGCCAGTTCGATCCCATACTCTTTGGCATACAACGGAGGAAGGACCGCCAGTATTGGTGCGGTGAGAATCGTGAATGGGAATTCGAGGCTGGCATAGGCAGCCAGAGGACCAGCGCGCAAACGCTGATCCTGTTTGGGGGTGCCTCCACTACCCATAGAAACTTGGCTTGTCGGTCACCGTCATGCGCTGAACTTAACCTCTGATTCCGACAGTGAACATAACCATCTGCGGTCGTCCATTGTATTCAAGTACGGCGGCGAAATCAGTAAAATCGGCACGATAGGTGGCATAGGTTTCATCGGTGAGGTTCCGTCCAACGAGGCTCGCAAAGAGCCCACCCCCATCAGACTCCCACGTCACGCCCGCGTTCAAGAGACCATAGCCATCGAGGGTTTCCGTGGCGGGGTTTTGAAACACGGGGGCCAGCCAGTCATCCTGGTAGGCGTAATCCACTGTCCAAGTGAGATTGCCGCGACCTGCAAGATCGGTGAAGAGCTCTGCGCCGATGTTGAACTGGTTCTCCGAAGCATTTGGTAGAGGCAGCCCTTGCCCTGACAGACCCGACGGAAGCGTGATGTCGCTCTGGATCTCGGTATCGAGGAAAGTGTAGCCGGCGCGGAGCGAAAGCACATCACTGACGGCCCACTCACCATCCAGCTCGAAACCCGACGTCTCGGATTCCGGAATGTTAACAGGCACCGTCACGAACCCACCAACGCCCGATTCTTCAAGGGCGAATATTTGGGCGTCCTTATAGTCGTTCAGAAACACAGCAGCATTTAACCGAACAGCACCATCGGCCAGCACCGATTTTACACCGGCTTCGTAAGCGGTCACGGTCTCCTCGTCGAACTCGTCCAGGAAACCGCCAAGACCGCTTGTCCCGCCGCTCTTGAACCCGCGCGAGACGCTGGCGTAGAAATTTGCATTGCCGGTCGGATCATAGGCCAGCACCAGGCGCGGCGTGAACGCATCGAAGCTTTGGGACGAGGTACCTTCGGCCAGGAAGATGTTGTCGAAGATCCGACCTTCCTTTTCCTCTTCAGTGTAGCGTCCCCCCACCGTGACGGACAGCCCACTGTCGAAAGCATAAGTACCTTCCGCAAAAACGGCCCAGGCTTCAGTGCTGGTGTTGGTGGTGTCATCAAAGAGGTCGATCCGGTCATCGCCGAGCGCGAAGGCCAATTCGAAAACCGAGTCGTGGTCGGTTTCCTCATCGAGATAAAAAGCGCCAACAATCCATTCCAGTGGACCGCTCGTGTTGCTCTGCAGCTGGAATTCTTGGGAAAAAGTTGTGGTCGAGGTCGACTGGGTCAGTTGCTCAAGCGGATTTGACGTGCCGTCGGTGTCAACATTCTGATCGATCTCATAGTCGAGATAGCCAGTGATGGATTTGAAGACGACCTGGTCACCTGTCCAAGTGAATTGGACATCTCCGAGGAGACCCTCCTGGGCGCCATCGGAATTGCCATCAAGACTATAATCGCGTGGCCCAGTCGCATTGCCGGGAAAGTCAATGTAGGGCCCCCCGAATTCGGGCACATTGCGAAGCGGGAGGCCAACATTGCCATTGTCCTGCATGAACTCGATGCCGCCTTCGATGCTGAGCCGATCATTGACGTCGAAGAGCGCCCGTGCGCGAAGCGCGGTCACATCCGTTTTGTCCAGATCATCGCCGTCAAAGATGTCATCCGTATAGCCATCATCGGCGGAGTGGAGGGCTGCGAACCGGATTGCACCGGCTTCAAATGGAATGTTCAGCATGCCCTCGAAACGCCGGGCATTGAATGTGCCGATCCCAGCACTCGCCAGATAGGCAAACTCGTCATCGGGGCGCGCTGTAATGATGTTGACAGCCCCGCCAGTGGCATTGCGTCCATAAAGCGTGCCCTGGGGGCCCTTCAGGACTTCAATGCGTTCAACATCATAGAAGTCGACCAGCGCCAGCGATGGCCGCGACAGGTAGATTCCATTCAGGTGCACAGCATTGGAGGGATCCAAGCCAGGCGCGTTGATATTATTGCCGACCCCGCGAATGAAAAGTTGGCTTTCCGACTGAAAAGGTGTGATCGAGAGACCCGGTGTAAGGTATTGGAGGTCGTCGAGGCTGGCGATTCCCGTCGCCTGCAAGTCTGATGCGTCGAAGGCTTGGATCGTCGCGGGCACATCGGTGATAGACTGTTCGCGTTTCTGTGCGGTTACGGTGATGGGTTCGTAGCGACGGACCTCATCGCTGTCAGACGACTGGCTGTATGCGGAGCCGAGCGAGAGAGCGCTGGTTGTAATGAGTAGAGCAACGCTCCGTGAGATCATGTCTGATTTCGCTGACAACATTCGGAAGGTCCTCTTTGGCGATGGCAGTTTCGAAAAACTGTCATGCAGGGCCTCCAGATCTGAAATATCCCTAAAGGGACATATCCCCGACGCGAGCAACGAGGGCAGATTGGCCCGCACGATGAAACAACATAGAAAGGCTGCACCATTGATATGCAGTTGAATCCTCCATTCCTCGTGTTTCTTGGAGACGCCGCTCGAATAAGCGATGCCAAAACCGGCTGCGGCCTACGCGATTGGCGAGGGGACGATTGCATTGGCCAGCTTAGGCTCACCCCTCAAACGGCCGATATCGGTTTGCCTGACCTGTCTATCGAGGCGGCGATCGAGGCCGGAGCGCAATCGATGGTGATTGGCGTGGCACCGCTAGGAGGGCGCATCCCACAGGCGTGGCGGGTCAGCCTGGTTGCTGCAGCCCAAAGGGGGTTGGACATCGTCAACGGGCTTCATGACCGACTGACTGAAGATCCTGAATTGGTGGCGGCAGCTTCACGATCGCGAAGCCGGCTGATTGACCTGCGCGTACCGCCAGCAGACCTTAGGGTTGGAACCGGCGCCAAGCGAAGCGGCACGCGATTGCTGACTGTTGGAACCGATTGCGCCGTGGGCAAGAAGTATACAGCCTTGGCGATAACAGCTGCCCTTCGCAGTCGTGGCGCTTCGGCGGACTTTTGCGCGACTGGACAAACCGGCATCATGATTTCAGGGCGGGGCGTACCCCTTGATTGCGTGCCTTGCGATTTCATTTCGGGAGTGATCGAAGCTTTGTCACCCGATCAACCGGCCCAACACTGGGACATCATTGAAGGCCAGGGATCGCTGTTTCATCCCTCTTATGCGGGTGTTTCATTGGGATTACTCCATGGCGCCCAGCCTGATGCGATTATCGTGTGCGCGCGAGCAGGCGCCATCGCGCTGGATGACTTGCCGGAGTTCCCCTTGCCGAGCCTGGCGGCGTGTGCGGACCTCAACCTTTACCACGCGCGGCTGACCAACCCCAAGGCGCGCCTTGTCGGGATCAGTCTCAACACTGAAGGGATGGACGATGTCCAAGCAGACGAAGTCTGCAGCGCTTTAGAAGCAGAACTGAAGGTGCCGGCGCTCGATCCTCTTCGGCATGGTATGGACGAGATCGCCAAAAACTGTCTCTCTATGTTACCAGCGAGCGAAGCTTGAGGAGCCAATATGAGGGCCTATGTCGGGGGCATTTTCCACGAGGCAAATGCCTTCTCACCCGTATCCACGGGCCTTGAAGACTTTGAATTCATATCCCTAACACCGATGGACGACCCGACACGGGGTGGTGGCTGGATTGGCTGCAATGGGTTCATGGATGCCATTGCAGACAGCGGGGATACAGCTCACGCGGGGGTCTTCGCCAACGCCACCCCAAGCGCACCTTGCGACCGGGCAACGTATGCCACCCTGAAGGGCCGCCTGATGACTGATATCGAGGATGCAGGTGACCTCGACGCTGTTCTACTCTTTCTCCATGGTGCCCAGACCGCCGAAGGACACGACGACTGCGCTGGCGATATCGTTTCCGAAATTAGACATATGGTCAAAAGCTCAGTCCCGATCGGGGTTCTTCTAGACCTGCATGCCAACGTATCATCCAGATTGCTTGAGCAGGCCACGCTTGTGGCGGCGTGTAAGGAATACCCCCACACTGATTTCGACAAGGTAGCAGCGCACATCTGGCGCGTGATCCGATCAAAGAAACCATTGGCAAGGCCCACCTGGCGGCCAGTTCCGGCTTTTCCTGCAGCAACCACGACGGACGGGCCCATGCGGCGCTTCGCCGACGAAATGGTCAGACTGGAGCAGCGGGAATGCATTGCGAGCATAAGCGCGATCCATGGATTTCCCCACGCCGATGTCGTCCATGGTAGCGCGGGTATACTCTCCTACGCATTCCGAGACCATGATGCCGGCCTCCTCACGGAAAACCTGGCAATTCAATTCTTCGAAGCGGCCAGCACTGCCAGTGGCGATGACCCGGGCCTGACTGTGTCAGAAACCGTTGAGTACCTGGCCTCAGGATCTGCGCGCCCCCTCTTGATTGCGGAGCGCTCCGACAACCCCGGAGCCGGTGGCGCTGGAGACGCAACGCACCTGTTACGTGCGTTGATTGAAGCGAATAGTGGTTCGATATTGGCGGGCATCTGGCATGATCCAGCGGTCGTTAGCCAAGCGATCGCGGCAGGCGTCGGCGCCACGATTAATCTTCATTTGGGAGGGCGTTCTGGGGCGCTTTCGGGAGAGCCTATCCCACTTCGGCTAAGCGTGACATCCATTCTGGAAAACGCCACACAACCCATGTTTGGCGACGCCGCGCGGGCGTTTTTGGGTACATCCGTGCTGTTGACGTCCAGCAACTTCGCGATTGTCGTTGCGACCGAGCGTCAGCAGCCGTTTTCACCCGTTGTGTTCAGTGATCACGGGATCGACCCTCGATTATTTGACACCATCGTCCTGAAATCGACCAATCACTTCTACCAATTGTTCCGTCCGCTAGTTGCCGAAGTCATCTATTGTGATGCGCCGGGCGCTGCGAGTGAAAATCTTGCTGCGCTACCTTATCAAAATCTACGAAGGCCTATTTGGCCGCTGGACTCAAAAGAGGCCTGTCTGGCAGTTCTTCCGCGGTCATCTTCCCAGACGGTTTGAAAATGGTGCCATTCCAAGAGATTGCGCTGGACATAGCTCCAGGGGGTCATCATGACCATTCGCGTAGGCCGCAGTTTGCAGGAAGAGCGCCATCAGTTCCCCCAAGCTTGTGATGCGCAACTTCCGGTAAATGGCCTTCCGATGGTTCTTGACCGTGCCCGTGGCAAGATCGAATTGTTGTGCTGCGTCTTCTGCCGTCATTCCGAGCAAAGTGAGCTGTGCGATCTGCTGTTCGCGAAGGGTCAGCACACTGGTCCCAAACGTATCCAGCGCCAGCCTCCATTGAGCAGAGAACCGTGCCGGTGGGACATCGGCTTGGAGGAGTTGCTCGTGCAGGATTGCACATTGGAGCAGCGTCGGCGCCAGCGTTCGAACATAATCCAGATCGGCGTGTGTAAATGGAACAGCGCCGACTTCTCGCACAAAATAGAATGCAATTGCCTTATCCGGGCTAAGTCGCGTGAATAGGCTGATCTCGTCGCTCGCATACGCCTTTGAATAGAATTCCTGAAAAAAATCGGTTTCTTCAAAATTCTCGGGCAAAAGCTCAGCCAGTGAAAATGCGCCGCCATCGGCGCCGCTGATGAAAGCGTTGTATACCGGGTCGAGCGCATAAGCCCAGGTTTCGAACGCGTTCATTGGAACCGAACGGCGTCGCACCGACACCGCGGGCATCGATTGAAAGCGCATCTTCGGAGATTTTCCACGTGCCAGAAGATAAGCCGAAACGGCAGGAGCCGAAATGTCCAGTCGCACGAGGCTTGAGACCGACTTGTAAAAATCTGGTCGACCAATCGAAGCCACAAGATTCGGTGCAATCTGTTCGATCTCTGAACCGCTCCACTGCGTCACCGTTCCTTTCTCTGTTTAGCATGGCAGAAAAGACACGCAAATCAGATCGCGCCCTCGGGTTTGAGCCGGATTGGGAGGGAAAGCACAGAGTTAGCCCTCGGTCTCAAGACGTTCGCGCTCCACCCAGTCATGGCTATTCTGAACGGCAACTGTTCGCTTGAAGGCAGACGCTAATCAATGATCTTCAAACGTCGTCTTTCGGCGAAAACTTGCCACTCGACAATTTGTAATCGGGGACCGGTATCCGCGGCGCCTTCCCTGGCCATGCAATGTGACTTAAGGTTTAGAAAAACATGCCTTCTGGAGAGCCCCCATGCGCATTGGTGTTCCAACTGAGATCAAGAAACAGGAATTCCGTGTCGGATTGACCCCGGAGAGCGTGGGCGAGTTGACCGCGGCGGGCCATGATGTGGCGATCCAGGCCGGCGCGGGCACAGGATCGGGCTTTGAAGACAGCGAATACACCGCCGTGGGCGCTTCTATCCTGTCCGATGCCGATGCTGTGTTCAGCGAGAGCGAACTGATCGTGAAGGTCAAAGAGCCCCAGCCGGAGGAAACCGCGCGCCTCACCCCGGCCCACACCCTTTTCACCTATCTTCACCTGGCGCCAGACCCGGTTCAGGCCGAGGGGCTGATCACATCCGGTGCCATCGCCATCGCTTACGAGACCGTCACCGACCGGGATGGACGCCTTCCGCTGCTCACGCCCATGAGCCAGGTCGCGGGCCGCATGAGTATGCAAGTGGCCGCCTGGGCGCTGATGAAAACAAAGCGCGGTCGCGGGCTATTGCTGGGCGGCGTGCCCGGCGTGGCGCCAGCCAAGGTGGTGATCATAGGCGGCGGCGTGTCGGGCACCAATGCGGCGGAAATCGCGGTCGGCATGCGCGCTGACGTGACGATTTTTGACCGCAATACGGTACGCTTGGCCGAACTGGACGTGCAGTTCGGCGGGCTGGTGAAAACCATGTATTCCACCCGCACGGCTTTGGCTGAGGCTGTGAAGGTAGCTGATCTGGTGATCGGCGCCGTACTGATCCCCGGCGCGGCGGCGCCCAAGCTCATCACCAAAGCCCAGCTGTCGACCATGCAGCCCGGCGCGGTTCTGGTCGACATCGCCATCGACCAGGGTGGGTGCTTTGAGACCTCACGCGCGACCACCCATGAAGACCCGATCTATGAAGTCGACGGCATCCTGCACTACTGCGTGGCCAACATGCCGGGCGCGGTGCCGCGCACATCTACTTACGCGCTGAACAATGCCACGCTGCCCTTTGTGCAGCAGATCGCAAATATGGGCACCAAGGCAGCGCTGAACGCCAATTCTCACCTTGCGCGCGGATTGACGGTGGCCGAAGGCATGATCACCCATCAGGCGGTCGCCGAGGGCCTCAACAAACCCTACGCCACGCCGGACTGGTTCACGCCGGCCGCATAGGGTCGAAACAGTGCCAGCGGGACCAGGCCGAAAAGGATCAGCCCAACATAATACACAGCCGGGGGAATCAGCCCGTAAATGTTGGCCGCGAACAGTCCGGCAAACAGATAGATGTGTCCGAACACGCCATAGAAAATCGCGGCGAGGATCATCTGCAAAGTCGCAGTCCCGGTCTGGAGAAGCGATCGGAAGAACAGCACCGATAGCGGCACAAACAAGACGATCGAGGTCGCAAGGCCCGGATTGTAGCTGAACTGTGCCGCCGCCACCACGGCATGGGCAACACCATTGACGAACATCAATCCGGCCATGGCGATGGCAGGAAAGACATGGCGCGGACTGACCAGAATGGCCACAAATGCGATGGTCCACACTGTGCCCGCATTCACATAAAACAGCGCGCTGGGCGTCATGACGCCATACTTGTCCTCGCCAACAGCACCAGCGATCAGCGAGTTGAGCAGGTCGTAGAGCGGATAAGGCCGGCCCAGCAGGTCGACCCAGTGTTCCTCTACCTGGTGCAGCAGATAGGCCGCTGCGAAAACAGACGCCATCAGCGAAATGTCAGCCAGTGGGGTCGCCCTTGTCGGGTCGCGATGTTTGACCGCCATGAACATGAGAATGGGCGCCACAAACGCGCCAATTTTCATCCAGTGCTGCTCCATAAACGCCTGCTGGCCGAGCGGCAGCCAAGTCAGGGCGAAGAACGCCGCCAGGCACAAGGCGGCAAGCCGTATGGTCATGAGAACCCCTTCCGTGCGCCAGAACCGTTCGCCTTCAACACTTCACAAACACGGCACGCATGCAACGCATCGAAATTGGACAGGCCCTGCCAATGCCAACGGCGTGTTGCATTGCAGCATGACGCCGCATAAGAGGAACGGCTGCCCTCCCGCGCGAATCTCAAGGTTCCCATGACACAGATGTTCCCGACCGGTTTTGCAGACCGGCTTAAACGCGCCGGATTGACCACCACCGGAAGCGCCGATTTTTCCATGTCGCAGATCCGCATCGAACTGCTGGCCGGACTCACTGTTGCGCTGGCTCTCGTACCTGAAGCGGTGGCGTTCGCCTTTGTGGCCGGGGTTGAGCCGCTAGTGGGCCTTTATGCGGCCTTCATTGTCGGCATCATCACCGCTGTGTTTGGCGGGCGCCCGGGCATGATTTCCGGCGCCACAGGGGCACTGGCCGTTGTGATGGTGTCGCTGGTCGCCCAGCATGGCGTGGAATATCTGTTCGCGACCGTGGTGTTGATGGGCATCCTGCAGGTCGGCGCGGGCGCGTTCCGGCTCGGCAAGTTCATTCGGCTGGTGCCCACGCCCGTGATGCTTGGCTTTGTGAACGGGTTGGCAATCGTAATCGGCCTGGCCCAACTCGGACAGTTTCAGGTGCCAGGTACCGCCCATTCCGATGGTCACAGCTTCCTTCCCAATGGTGAATGGTTGTCTGGTGTCCCGCTGGCGCTGATGTTGGGGCTCACCGGTCTGACAATGCTCATTATCTGGGGCTTTCCAAAGATCACAAAGGCCGTGCCCGCGCCACTGGCGGGTATCGCCATAGTGGCTGCAATCGTCATCGGCTTTGGCTTGAACGTGTCCACTGTTGGCGATCTGGCCAGCGTGAAGGGCGGGTTGCCAACCTTCCACATTCCTATGGTGCCGCTGAACCTTGAGACTCTCCAGATCATCCTGCCCTATGCGGTGATCCTGGCGGCGATTGGCCTGATCGAGAGCCTGTTGACGCTGAACCTTGTGGGCGAGATTACCGGCCAGCGTGGCGGGGCTTCACGCGAATGCCTGGCCCAGGGCAGCGCCAATATCGTCACTGGGTTCTTCAGCGGCATGGGCGGGTGCGCCATGATCGGCCAGTCGATGATCAATGTGAAATCGGGCGGCAAGACACGCCTTTCCGGCATTTCTGCCGCGCTTTTCCTGCTCGCCTTCATCCTGGTCGGCTCCAGCCTGATTGAGCAGATCCCGCTGGCCGCGCTGGTCGGCGTGATGTTCATGGTGGTGATCGGCACATTTGCCTGGAACAGCTTGCGGATCATGTCGAAAATCCCACGCACCGATGCCCTGGTGATCGTGCTTGTGACAGCCGTCACGGTCTGGCAGGATCTGGCCATCGCCGTGGTCGTCGGCGTGATTGTATCGGCGCTGGCCTATGCCTGGAACAATGCCACGCGTATTCATGTGATCCAGCGCGACAGCGTGCGCGAGCCTGGCGCCAAAGTGTATGAGATCGATGGGCCGCTTTTCTTTGGCTCCACGGACGGCTTTGCAGAACTGTTCACGCCAGCAGACGATCCAGACGTAGTGATTGTCGACTTCATGCGCTCCCGCATCGTCGACCAGTCAGCGCTGCAGGCCATTGAAGACCTGGCCGGAAAATATGAAGCCGTGGGCAAGACCCTGCAGCTGCGCCACCTTAGCCGAGACTGTCACAAACTGCTGAACCGCGCCGGACAATTGCTGGTCGATTCCGAGGACGATCCCGAATATGGTCTCGCCGTAGATTACAGCGTCCAAACCGGCGTATTCAGCGGCGGACACTAACGGAGTAACGCCCCATGGCCATGGATCACGAGACACTACTGGCGCATCTGACAGACGCCTTTCCGGAAGCTGAGATCACGCTGACAGATCTGGCCGGCGACAATGACCATTGGCAGGCAGAGATCATCTCAGCCCGGTTCACCGACGTGCCCCGCGTGAAACAGCATCAGATGGTCTACGCCGCGCTGAAGGGCAAAATGGGCGGCGAACTGCATGCGCTGGCACTCAAGACAAAGGCGCCAGCCTAGGCATTCAGGATCAGCGGGCCCGATCGGAATTTTGAGAGAATGGCACCGTATCTTTGCACAGTTGAAAACATAGCCTTTACAAGATCATGACTTAGCTAGACTCTTGGACTGTGAGCGAACAACAGCATCACAGTGAGACTTTAGATATGCATAACGCAGATATTTCCCGCGGCGCCCCGAAACAACTGGCAATGAATCGATTGATGGGTTTGGCCGTTTTTGGCGAAGCCACCGCGGCGCGAACCTACAATATGATGTCCCGGCTGCGTCCGGAATTCGAGAAAATGCTGAAGAAGTTCGCCTATATGGAAGGCACCCATGCACGGTGGTTTCGAGATGCGTGCGCAGCCAGCAATGTGACGCCGGACAAGGACTTCGCCGACGGTGAGCTTGGCTACCTGAACGATCAGGTGGAAGCCTATTACGAGGCTGAAGACTTTGACGCCCTCGCGGTGGTGCAAGGCTTCATCGTCGAAAGCCTGGCGATTTCCACCTATGCCCCCTTCCTGACGGTCGCTGATGAGTATCCGGGTACCCGCGATGCGTTCGAGCGCGCGCTTGAAGAAGAAATGTACCATGTCGAGTGGATCAAGCGGTACTTCCGCCTTCGATTCTACGATGATGGTCCTGGATTTGCGGAGCTGACCCGCCGAGTGAATGTGAAGGGCGTGGATTGTGTGGGCGGCACCATGATGAACATCGCTGACCTTCTCGAAGAAGTCGGCATGTCCGGAGCCGACTGCGCCGGCGCCATGATGGACAATTACGCCCACCTTCTTGAGGATGTCGGCATAGAGCGAAAGGAAGCCATGCGCGAAGTCACGCGTATGTTCGCGCCGCTCATCCAACGCTACAGAGCCAAGGCCTCCGCAACCACATGAGCGGATCGACAAGGGACAGCAGCGCGCTGGAGCTGTTGCTCTGGTCGACAGTTGGGCGCGTTGAAGCGCTGGCCGCACGGAAGTATGAGGCGCATGCGGCGTCACTTCTCACAACCGAAAAACAGGCGTTCCTAAAAACGCTCGACAGCTTGGTGACACGCGCGGAGGTCGTGGATCAGAGTGCGCTTGGTGCGCCGCTCAGTACCGTTTTATCTCGCGCCAGCGCGTCAAGCGAAGCTTCCACCCTTTTGGTTCAAGGGTTTGTGCTCGAGCTACTTGGCCTGACGCTTTATCAGCGCATGGCGGTGTCGGAGGCGCTGAGTGCTGGCGCTCGCCAGTTGGCGAAAGCCGGCTGCGCGGCCTGTGAAACCGTATTGGCCGAAGGCCGCGAGCGGATTTCGGCGACCTGGCCGGACGGGGAAGCGCTTTATTCCGCATTCAAGAGCGAAGCCGAGCCGGTTCTCTCAGGACTGGACGACCTCGGCGAGGCCGTTGACGATGAGTTCGGAGAATCACTCGGCCTGACATTCGGTGACCTCATCGGAGATTTTGCCGCCGAACTGCTCGACCGCGGTCTGGACATGGACATGCCTCGCCGCAAGCTGGTGGTCTTCCTGACAAGCTGTCTGATGAGTGTCTGAACCTATGCCAGATGCGCCACTCATCGTTACCGGAGCCAGCGGCTATGCCGGCCGTCTTGTGACAGCGGCGCTTCTGGCGCGCACGGATGCCGCGCTCATACTGCCGGTGCGCGAGAGTGCTGACCGATCGGCAGCGCTTTCCCTGATCCTTGATGAAGCGACGCTGCTCAATCACGACACATCCCGCGACGGCCTGTCAAAACGCATAAGGTTTGCTCCAATTGAGGACCTCGGCGACTGGCTGGATGACCAACACGTTTCGCGCATATCTGAAGTGCAGCATTGCGCTGGCTGCGTCGACTATTTCGATGAAGACAAACTCTATGCCGGCAATGTGCTCCTCACTCAGCAAATGCTGGAGGTGGCCCGGCGATTCGACGCCGATCAATTCGTTTTCATCTCCACAGCTTTTGCGTGCGGTGATCGCGGCGATGCGCTCATCCCCGAAACCCTGCACAAAGACGGCGATGGTGAAGATCTGACCGCCTATATGGCGAGCAAACGCCATGCAGAGCGCCTTGTTGCCGAAAGCGGCGTCCCGTACCTTATCCTTCGCCCTCCGATCCTGTTGGGGAACAGCGTGGACGGCCGGTATTGCGGGAAGCCCTATGGCATCGTCCAGCTATGGGAGGGGTGGTCGCGCCTGATCCTCAGCGCCTACCGCGAAGAGATGTATTTCGTTGTGCCCCCCGGCGTGATGCCGCCGCTGCTTCACCAGGATCACTTCCAGAACGGTGTCCTGGCCGCGCGGGAGCATGCCACGCCTGGATCAGTGATCCATATGGTGCCATCAGCCGAAAATTCCGTTGCAACACGCGACCTCTATCTGGCGGCCGTAAAACGCGCGCGCCCGCAACGGGTCTTCCTATACCAGGATCAGGAACTTGTGCCCCGTGATACGCTTTACAGGGCAGCATGCACCTTTCTCGATTTCTGCGCGGTGAACATTGAAATATCCGGTAAGGACTGGCGGTTCGAGCGCGAGAACATGGCCCGCCTCGAATCGCAGGGCATGGAGACGTCCACGGTTTCCGCCGAGACGGTGGATCGGTGTTTCAACCATTTCGCCGCCAATTCGCGCGCCATGCAACGCTATTTCAAGAAGCATGGCGACGCGCTTGCTGAACGCGTTGACATTATTGACGTGCCCTAGGGCGAACCCCCGCGAATTCGGATCAGTCTTCGAACCCTACGAAACGAGCCGCTTCATCCACGGACCGACGTTCTGAGACGACGGCATTGGCTGGAAACGTCTCGTCGGGCCAGCCCATCGCGATGGCGATCATGATCACCTGATCATCTGGAATGCCGGCATGATCGCGCACCACCGGGCTTTGCAGGATGCCTTGGGAGTTGATCACGCAGCCGAGCCCGCGCGACCAGGCGGCGTTCACAAGGGCGTTCGTCACGCCGCCGCAATCGAACGGTGCGATATCGCCGCCATGTATCGATTTGTCATAGCTGATGATCACAGACACAGGCGCATCAAACTGACGAAACCCGCGCAGCATCCAGTCCTGGCGCCGCGCCTTGTCCTCGCGCTCGATGCCCATGGCGCCGAACAATTGCTTTGCCACGCCGATCTGGCGCGCGCGGTGTTCGCCCGCATAGTCAGGCCCGGCGCGAAACTCCCGGCGGTCGCCGGCGCCGGCCATGATATTCTCGACGTTACCCTTGCGAATGGCATCCAGCGGCGCACCGGTGATCACGTTAAAGTTCCAGGGCTGGGTATTGTAGGACGTCGGCGCGCGCATTGCCAGGCGCAGCACATCCTCGATCACGTCGCGCGAAACCGGCTTGTCGATGAAGCCGCGGATCGACCGGCGCCCCATGATCACATCATCGTATTGCATCGCTATCTCCCCGGCTTTGAGTGTGTTCCAGCGTAGGGCCGCGGCCGTGTAGGTCCAGACCGGACGCAACGTCAGCTGATGTGATTGCCATAGCCACCATGCTTGAGCTTTCGACGATTCCCGGCCAGTCTGAGGGGATGGGAGAGGAATACGTTTACAAATATCCGCGCCGGCGGGTGGTGCGCTCGGCGTTGCGTGGCGCCACGGGCACGCTGTTGCAGATACTGTCACGGCTTGACGTCGAAGGCATTGAACATGTCCCGAAGACCGGCCCGGTCATCCTGGCGCCGAACCATTTCACCTTTGTCGATCCGCCGATCATCCTGGCGACCGCACCGCGCATAGTTGAGTTTGTGGGCGGCGCCGACCGGATCAACTCTCCAGGGTGGACACGCATGATCCCCGGCATGTGGGGCTTCATCCCGGCCTATCGCGGCGCATTCAGCCGGTCCACGCTGCGCCATTCGCTTGGTATTCTCAAACAAGGCGGCGTGATGGGGATCTTCCCGGAAGGTGGAAGCTGGGCTGGCCTGCTGCGCCCCGCCCGTCCCGGCATGGCGTTTCTGGCGGCCAATAGCGGGGCATCCGTCGTTCCGGTCAGCATCGAAGGCGCCGAACATGTGCTGACCAAAACACGCAGCACGCTGAAGGTGACCTATCACCCGCCGGTCGCCGCGCCGATGATCACCGCTCGCGGCCGGGACCGGCGCAGCGCCCTTGACGATTATGGCACCGAGATCATGGCCGAGATCGCCAAGGGTCTGCCCGATGACCTGCGTGGCGTCCACAGCTCCTGCCCGGATGCAAGGGCCGCGGCCGAGGAGGTGTCGGCCTATCCCTTCGACGCGCCGGAGATGCGTGGCATCTGATGCAGCGGCTTTTCCTTGACGCGCTGTCCCGCCGCCCACACATGCAGGGCAGCAAAACATCCGCATAAAGGAGTTCGTGCCCCATGGCCGACGACGTGCAGACCGCCATCGATCAAGCGGTGAAATCAAATGAGATCGTGCTCTTCATGAAAGGCACACCGACCTTTCCCCAGTGCGGCTTCTCCTCCGTTGTGGTCCAGATCCTGGACGTGCTCGGCGCGGAGTATGTCTCCACAAACGTGCTGGAAGACCAGGGCGTGCGCGAGGGCATCAAGGCCTATAGCGACTGGCCGACCATTCCCCAGCTCTATGTGAAGGGTGAATTTGTCGGCGGCTGCGACATCATTAAAGAGATGTATGAGACCGGCGAGCTGCGCGATTTCATGGCCGACAAGGGCATTGAACTGGCGGCCTAACGGCGCGCCACCTTGCGTCTCATCCTCGGTCCACGCCCCGGCAAGAAATCCATCGAGACCATTCGTGGCCAGTGCGTCACTCATCTGGTGACTCTGTTGGCAGAGCGCGAAGACGCCGCAGCCAGTGGGCGAATCGCGGCCAAGATTGGCGCGAAATGGATCCATATTCCCATGGATGGCGGGCATATGGACAAGCTCGCACAGATGGATCTCGCCGTCGCATTCAGTGTGCTGTCTGAGGCTGGCGCTCTGGATGACGATGCGATTGTCTATCTGCATTGCTCGGCCGGCATCCACCGCACCGGCTTCTTCGCTTACGCCTTGTTGAGATGGCGCGGCGCCAGCGCCGATGAGGCCAAATCAGCGTTGGAAACCATCCGCCCCGTGACCGCAAAGCAGGTCGGCGAAGACCGGCTGGCGCTCGCAGACAAAATGTTGGCGGAACGCAAAAGCTGACCAGTGTCGCTTTCAATCCCAATAGGCCATGTTACATGGCGCTGCATGACTGTCTCTGTTGCCCCCAAAGTCGGTATCGTCTCGCTCGGCTGCCCCAAGGCCCTTGTTGACTCAGAACGTATCATCACGCGCCTGCGCGCCGAGGGCTATGCGATCAGCCCGGACTATTCCGGCGCCGATCTGGTTCTGGTGAACACTTGCGGCTTCCTGGATAGCGCCCGTGAGGAAAGCCTGGACGCGATCGGAGAGGCGATTGAAGAGAACGGCAAAGTGATCGTGACCGGCTGCCTCGGCGCGGAGCCTGAAGTGATCCAAGCTGCACATCCCAAAGTGCTCGCCGTCACGGGGCCTCACCAATATGAGCAAGTGATGGATGCAGTTCACACCCACCTCACACCGCCGCCCGATCCGCTACAAGACCTGATCCCCGAAAGCGGCCTTCGCCTGACGCCGCGCCATTACGCCTATCTGAAAATCTCAGAGGGCTGCAACAATCGCTGCAGCTTTTGCATTATTCCGAAACTTCGCGGCGATCTGGTCAGCCGCCCGATCCACCATGTGCTGACGGAAGCCGAACGGCTGGTGAAGGCCGGTGTGAAAGAGCTGATGGTGATCAGCCAGGACACGTCCGCCTATGGCCTGGATGTCAAATACGCCGCCGAGCGCTGGAAAGACCGGGAATACCAGACCCGGTTCATAGACCTCGCCCGCGGCCTCGGCACGCTCGGCGCCTGGGTGCGCATGCACTACGTCTACCCCTACCCCCATGTGGATGAGGTGATCGAACTGATGGCCGAGGGCGCCATCCTGCCCTATCTCGACATTCCGTTCCAACACGCCTCGCCGACCGTGCTCAAGGCCATGAAGCGCCCGGCCAAACAGGACCGCGTGCTGGAGCGCATCAAGAGCTGGCGCGCTGCGATGCCGGAACTGGCCATCCGCTCCACTTTCATCGTCGGCTTTCCGGGCGAGACCGAAGACGAATTCGAGATGCTGCTGGAGTTTATCCGCGAGGCGAAGATCGACCGGGCGGGTTGCTTTAAATATGAGAACGTAAAGCATGCTGACAGCCGCGATTTACCCGGCCATGTCGATGAGGAGATCAAGGAAGAACGTTGGCACCGCTTCATGGCACTGCAGGCCGAAGTCTCCGCCGCCCGCGCGGCAGCCCAGATCGGCACGATGCAGGACATCATCATTGACGGTCCAAGCGATGAACCCGGCGAATGGCTGGGCCGGTCAAAGGCTGATGCGCCCGAGATTGATGGTGTAGCTTACATCACCAGCAAAAAGCCCCTCTCGCCTGGCGATATCGTCAACACACGCATCACCGATGCGGATGAGTACGATCTCTACGGTGAGCTGGCCTGATCACCAGACCCCTCGGCGCACACCCGCCCAGAGATAGAACCACAGCGTCGGCGCATAGAATTGGCGGCTCGGCAGCTTCACCTGCTTGGGCTGGAGCCGACCGTGCACCGCATCGCGCATCGCTTGCACGACAATCGCGCGAGAGCGCGCCGCCATTAGCCACATATAGGTGTGGACATTGTCCTGACGGGCCGGTGTGATCCGCTGTTGGTAGAGAATGTCGCCGGTATCGACACCGTTATCAACAAGGTGCACCGTCGTGCCGAAATGTTCCGGCTCGCCCCGCGCCAGGGCGAAATACCCCCCATTGATGCCGCGATAGGCCGGGTTGATGCCCGAATGATAATTGATAAACGGCGCGTGTGCTGATTCAAGCGTCTTTGAACGTATCATCCGTGTAGAGACGACATACACCGCCTTTGGCGACAGTGCCGTCAGCGCCGCGCGGGCTTCATTTGAGTTGACCGATGAAACCTCGATGATCTCCTGGTCGGCGCAAGGTTCGGGCTTGAGGCCTTCACGCACGATAAGGTCTGGCACACGATTTTTCGAGAGCGGCTTGGTGAGCTTGGCCAACACCATGGCGCCCCATTGGCCGGCCACTTCCATGACACCGAGACGCTTCAGACGCCTGCGCCAGAAGACACCGGCGGGCTCGCCCTCTTCAAGTATCACCGGAAACGGGCCGAATTCATCGCGCAGGGCGTTGATCGTGATCCAGGCATGGGGCCCACCTGCCGTGATGGCGACGATGGGTGCGCGCGGGCTGTCCATGGTGTTCCTTTCCTAGTCGGATTGAATCACCTCCTGCACGGCGCGTTCCAGTTCTGCGATGGCGGCCTCCAGCGTGGAAGGATCAACGGCCTCGGCCATGATGCGGATCAATGGCTCGGTGCCAGACTTGCGCACCAGGACACGTCCTTTATTGCCAAGACGTTCCGAAACGGCCGCAATTGCCGCCGTCACATTGTCGTTGTCCAACGGGTTTTCGCCATCAAACCGGACATTCACCAGCTTTTGAGGAACCGGATCAAACACCCTTGAAATCTCAGAAAATTTCCCGCCATCGGCCGCGGCGATGGCCAGAACATGCAAAGCCGCCAGCAAACCATCACCCGTTGTGCCATGACCGAGTAACACAATATGCCCGGATTGCTCACCGCCAAGGTTCAACCCGCGCTCGCGCATGGCCGCCACCACATGGCGGTCACCGACCGGCGCTCGCAGAAGCTCGATATCCAGTCCTGTCAAATGGCGCTCGAGGCCAAGATTGGACATGACCGTCGCGGCAACGGCGCCGCCGGTCAGGGTTCCGGTTGCATGCATCGCCGATGCCAAAAGTGCAATCAGCTGGTCGCCATCCACCACGGCGCCAGTCTCGTCGCACATGATCAACCGGTCGGCATCGCCATCCAGCGCCACACCCGCATAGGCGCCGGTCTCCACAACTTTGGCCGCCAGCGCCTCAGGATGGGTCGCGCCAAGGCCGTCATTGATGTTCAGCCCGTCGGGCTCTGCCCCGATGAGATGAATGTCTGCGCCGGCCTGGCGAAACACCTCGCCCGCTGTATAGGACGCCGCGCCATGAGCGGCATCAATGACGAGCGACACCCCCTGCAACGTGCCACGGGCGTCGGCGGACAGATCGGTGAAATAGCGTTGGGCCTGCCAAAGCTCCGAAGCGCTTCCCAGGCGATCAGCGGGCGCGCTCGCACTGGCGGCGGTTGACATCAAGGCTTCAATTTTCGCCTCATCGGCGTCGGCCAGTTTGAACCCATCCGCACCAAACAGTTTCAGGCCATTGTCGGCTGCCTTGTTGTGGGACGCGGTGACCATGACGCCGGCACTCGCCGTCCCAAAGCGGGTTTCATAGGCCACGGCGGGGGTGGTGACGGTGTTCAGGGGTCTCACATTCAGCCCATTGGCGACCAGTGAAGCATTGAGAACACCCAGAATCCAGCTTGTGGAGCTGCGTGTATCTCCGCCGGTAATAACCAAATGGGCGGATTGGCCGTTTGGCAGCGGTTGATCGGTCAACCAGCCCGATAGAGCCCGCGCGAAATCTACCACGCCGCCAGGAGTGAGCGGATAGATTCCCACTTTTCCGCGAATGCCGTCGGTGCCGAACTGTTTGCGGGTCATATCCGATCCTCACTTTGGCAAAGGGCGCGCCAGGCCGCCGGGTCTGGAACCCATACGCCTTTCAGGCTGGCGGGCAAAAGGGGGCAGTCTTGCAACGTGGTCATTGCGGCTGTGTTTGGTTGCGTTGGAAAGACCTCGCCTGGCTTCAATACAAAGGCCAGCGGCGCAGACACGACCGAGCGACGCAGTGTGGCCGTGCCGTCTGGCGCAAATGCGATCACCCGGCCATCGCCATCACCCGTCACCAGAAACGCACCCCGCGCACGCGCCATATCCTGTTCTGCGCACAAGATGACAGGTGGGTTGAAGGTGATGTCGCGCCGCGCATCGGCTGACTGCAGCGTGCGAACAACCGGGGCGATGCCGCCATCGGCATCAAACGGCGCCGGATGAAGCAATGTATCTATTACCAGGGTCAGGGCCGGATCTTCCATGCCCTGCAGCTAACCTGATCCGCCTAGAACTGGAAGTAGACGAAGGGCGCCGCTTCCAGCGGATACAGCGCCAGCAACAGCCCGGCCGTGGCGCCCAATCCGCCCCAATACACCACCGGGCGACGCAACACGCGCGACAGGCCCGCAAGCCGCCGCCCGTACAGCCCGAGCACAGCATCCAGCGCGATCAAGCCTGGTACGGCCCAGACAAACCAGGGCAGCATCTGCGCCCCACCGTCGCGCAGGCCCGTAAAGGCATGCCACACACTCACCGCATCGCCGAAGCTCTCGGCCCGGAACACGGCCCAGCTGAGCAGCACAAAACCTTGCGTCAGCGCCAGAGCCAGCACCCAACCAATTCTTTGCGTTCCCCGCCCGAACAGCGCCCGATGGAGACACAGACCGGCGCCTTGCAGCGCGCCCCAGGCCACGAACGTCCACGCTGCGCCATGCCAAAGCCCGCCCAGCACCATGGTCGTCATCAGATTGCGATAGGTCGACAGCTCGCCGCCCCGGTTTCCGCCCAGCGGAATGTAGAGATAGTCGCGCAGCCAGGATGACAGCGAAATGTGCCAGCGGTGCCAGAAATCGGCGATGGAAAGCGACGCATAGGGGTAATCGAAATTCTTCGGAATGTGATAGCCAAACAGGCGTGCAACGCCAATGGCCATCAGGCTGTATCCAGCGAAATCGAAGTAGATCTGCCCGGCAAAGGCAATGGTGGCCCCAACCAGCGCACTGTTGGACCAGGTCGACAGGTCCCCGCCGCTATAAACCGGATCAACTAGCGGCGCGAGGTTGTCGGCAATCCCAGCTTTGTAGGCGAAACCGATGAGAAACGCCCGAACACCTGACCATATCAGGGCGCCGGACATAGTCTTTGCCCGGTCCATTTGCGGGAAGAAACTGGCGGCGCGCACGATTGGGCCAGCAACCAGCTGCGGGAAAAAAGCGATATAGAGCGCAACTCGGGTCAGGCGCCGCTCGGCGGTGATGTCGCCGCGTGCGGTGTCCACCACATAGCTTATGGCCTGGAAAATATAGAAGGAAATGCCTACCGGAAGCAGCAGGCTGAGCACTGGCCAGGACGGCTCCAGGCCCATGGCGGTCAACATGGCGGCCGCACTTTCAGCGAAGAAGCCAAAATACTTGAACGTCGCAAGGACGGCGAGGTTCAATGCGATAGCGCCCGCGAGCCAGGCCCGGCGCTGCGCGCTGCCAGGGGTTAGCGGTGCGGCGCGCAGGGCTGCAATCCAGCTGACCAGAATAACCAATCCAATCAAGCCAAGAAACCGCCAGTCCCACCAGCCATAGAACACCGCAGATCCCGCCAGGAGGATGTGCAAACGCCAATCGGGACGACGCACCAGCCAATAGGCGCTGAAGACCACCGCGATGAAAACAAAGAAGATCGGCTGGGTGAAAATCATGGCGCGCTGGCGTCTTCGGCAAAGTCAGAACCTGCCGGCGCGCCCAGCGCGCCGGACACGATGATCTGATCAGCAAGCCAATCGGAGTAGATGTTCGCACCACTGGCTAGAAGGTGGCTCTGGTCTAGCCAGACCTCACCTTCCAGGGCCGCCAGCAGTTCCGGATCACTGGGCGAGATACAGGTGGTGTGCACGAGCTCGGCCAGGCACAGCCCGTCCACATAGGCACGCGCGCCGCCATCAATGACCGGCGGAAAATAATAGCCAATGGTGGCAACGCCCTTGCGTTCAAGGCGGTTTTCAAACATGGCTCGCAAGCTGGATATCCATTTCAGACCCACAGTCGGCACATAGTCCGGCCCGCTGCGAAGGCCGTTGAGGCGGTCTTTGGCGGCGGTCTCTTCGCGCGGCTGCGTTTGTGGGTCGTAGGCTGCCAGTTCCCCGGTTTCCGATGGCGCTTCGCCGCGCGCAACAGAGCCGATGTTCAGGGCATTCAGTCCGAAGTGAGCTCCGGTCAGACCGGCAGATTTGATGCAATCGGCCATGCCGGAACAACCGCCCTCCGCCAAACCAAGAAGCGTCCAGGCCGAGGTGCGTGGGCCGAACTGTTCAATGCCGCGGGCTGAGAATTTGGAATTGTTGAAAAACTGCGCCGGGCGCGCATCAAATGCTTCAGCAACTTCGGCAAACACCAGTTCCGGTGGACGCTCCAGCCGGGTGATGAAGTCTTCGAGATGCGCTTCCCGCTCCGGTAGGCTTGCAGCTTCCAGGGACAGGTTGATCGCCGTGTGGGGATAGCCATGCGCGCGCAGATACTTAGTGAAGCGTTCAGGGTCGATGGCGTTGCGGGAATAGCTGGCGCCGGTGAAAACAATCAGCGGGCTATTGGCTGCGTCGGCTTCGGCCACGGCATGATTGACCACTCGGTCGAAATCCGTCGTGCGCCCGATACCTGCCTCAGATACCGCAAATCGAACGCCGGTCGCGGTGATCGCCAATCCCAGGATAAAGGCCAGCACGGCGCCAACCCGGCGACCGCCAGCTGGCGCACGCAACAGATGAACCGCGATCAGGCAAATGCCTGCAAAAGCAAAGACAAGGGCGTTCAAGGCACACTCCCCGCGAAGGTGTCATCCCAAGGCATGCCCTGAATTGGGCCAGCCCGCTCGTTTCAACTGTCAGGGGAAGCAAGCGCAGTGCCAGTCGCGCAACAGGGTACTACCAGAGCGGCTTTTCGGGCGAAGTGGCCGCCGCCAATGCGCCCAGGACGCGCTCCAGCGCTCTGCGATCACGTTCGGACAGGCTGGACAACAACTCCGTCTCATAGGCCATAACGCGCGGCATGACCTGTCCATACGTTCTCTTGCCCTGGTCGGTCAGGAATAGGCGCAGGGCGCGGCCATCACGGTCATCTTCGCACCGTTCCAGATGACCTTTGGTTTCAAGTGCCGAGACCGCCCGGCTGACCGCAACCTTGTCCATGGCCGTGCGTTCGGTGACCTCTCGCGCCGTCAATCCGGGGCGCTCACCAAGCACCGCCATGACACGCCAATGCCAGACTGACAGGTCAAACTCGGCTTCATAGAGCGCCGCAATCGCCTGGGAAATCGTGTTGGACAGCACCGACAGCCGATAGGGTAGAAAATGGCTTAGCTGCAGGGGCGCTGTGTCTACCGAGACCGTCTGTGTTTCGTTCATGGGATCAGAATCCGCCTTGCCGTCCACACTCAAAATAGTTACATATGCAACCAAATGCAATCGCAAGGGAGACGCGACATGGCTGACCTGTTTGAAAACCCCGCCGGATTGGACGGGTTTGAGTTCATCGAGTTTTCCGCCCCCGAGAAAGGCATGCTGGAGCCGGTGTTCGAAACAATGGGCTTCACCAAGGTCGCCCGCCACCGTTCTAAAGACGTGGACCTTTGGCGCCAGGGTGGGATCAATCTGATCACCAATTATGAGCCGAAATCCGCCGCCTGGTATTTCGCCCGCGAGCACGGCCCATCGGCGTGCGGCATGGGCTTTCGCGTTCGCGACGCCAAATCGGCCTATGACGGACTGCTAGAGCGCGGTGCAGAGCCCGTCGCCAATGATCCCGGCCCAATGGAGCTGTCGATCCCTGGTATTCGCGGCATCGGTGGCTCGATCATCTATCTGATCGACCGCTATGGCGACGGGCTGTCAATCTATGACATCGATTTCGAATACCTGCCCGGCGTGGACCACCATCCCGAAGGCTGCGGATTCGAACTGATCGATCACCTGACCCACAATGTCTATGGCGGGCGCATGGCCTATTGGGCAGACTTTTATGAGCAGCTCTTCAACTTCCAGGAAATCCGTTACTTCGACATCAAGGGCGAATATACCGGCCTGACCTCCAAGGCGCTGACGGCGCCCGATGGCAAGATCCGTATTCCGTTGAACGAAGAAGGTGAAGGCGGCAAGGGCCAGATCGAGGAGTTCCTGCGCGAGTATAATGGCGAAGGCATCCAGCACATCGCGCTGATCTGCGATGATCTGCAGGCATGCTTCGACAGGCTGAAAGCCAAGGGCGTGCCGATGATGACCGCCCCGCCAGCCACCTATTACGACATGTTGGATGGGCGCCTGCCGGGCCATGGCCGAGACGTGGAGGCCCTGCGCGCGCGCGGATTGTTGATGGACGGCACGACGGAAGGTGGCGAGCCGCGCCTCCTGCTGCAGATCTTCGCCCAACCCGAGATCGGCCCGGTCTTCTTTGAATTCATCCAGCGTGTCGGCGACTATCAGGACGGCTTCGGCGAGGGTAATTTCAAAGCCTTGTTCGAAAGCATTGAGCGTGATCAGATCGATCGCGGCGTTCTTGATGTGAAGGAGGATGCGTGAGCGAAGACTCCAACTCCATCTTCACCTACGGCCTGGGCCTGGTGATGGGCCTACCCGTGGCCAGCGCAGCATCTGCCGCCGTCACGAGCGAGCCCAACTGGATAGTCATCCTCGCCTTCACCTTGGTGCTTGGCGCACTGGGCGCAGCGGGCGGTTACGCCATCGACCGCTGGCGGGAAAAGCGAAGCTCGAGTAATGGCTGAGCGTTCTGGCCCCGCCCTGCTGATCCCGCCGCCGCTTGTATTTGCGGCAGCATGTGGCGCGATGTACGCCCTTCATCGGTTCATCCCGGCCAGCCGGTTGGATTTCCCCTATGCAGAAAATATCGGCCTCGTCATTGGCCTTATGGGGCTGTTGCTGTTTTTGATGGCCGGCGCCGGCTTTGTCTCGCGCAAGACAACAGTAAGCCCGCACCATCCGGAGAAGACCTCCGCGCTGGTCACCGATGGCGTTTATTCGATCAGCCGCAACCCGATGTATCTCGGCATGGCGCTGCTGACACTGGCATTTGCCGCGATCGCGCTGCAACCGCTCGGCCTCATCCTGCTGGCCGCCGCGATTTGGTACATCACCCGCTTCCAGATCATCCCCGAAGAAAACGTCCTGGCCGAGAAATTTGGCAAGGATTACACCGCTTACCGCGCCAAAGTCCGGCGCTGGATTTAATACGCGAAGGAGGCCACTCATGACCGCACCTGCCCCCACTCTGAATGGCTTTCACCACGTCGCTTATCGCTGCAAGGATGCCAAGGAGACTGTGCAGTTTTACCAGCGCGTCATGGGCATGGACTTCCAGCTGGCCATTGCCGAAGACACGGTGCCGTCGACCGGCGAGCATGACCCCTACATGCACATCTTCATGGATGCCGGGAATGGCAATGTGCTGGCCTTCTTCGAGCTGCCGACCCAAGCTGAAATGGGCAGCGACCCAAACACGCCGGGATGGGTCCAGCATATTGCCTTCAAAGTGGACACCCTGGACGATCTGATGGTCGCCAAGGCCCGCGCTGAGGCCGAGGGGCTGGATGTGCTCGGCCCGACCCATCATGGCATTTTCAAATCGATCTACTTCTTCGATCCCAATGGACATCGTCTGGAACTGGCCTGCGACATTGGCACGCCCGAGCAATATGCCCGACTGAAAGACGTGGCCGAAGACATGCTGGAAGAGTGGAGCGAGACCAAAAAAGCCCCCCGCCATGCCGCCTGGCTGCACGAGAAAATTGCGGAAGAGAGCTGATGGCCGTTGACCCCGAATCCCCGCTCTGGGCCGCAGCGAAGGACATGCTGCTTCGCGAACTGATGAAGACCTCCGATATTGAACGCCGGCTCACCGATCCGGGCCACCGCGCCGAATTCCGCCTGCAGATCGGCGATGCGCTGCACACCCGTTACGACTTTTCTGACAATACCCAATCGCCCGAGGCCATCGCCGAGGAAATCCTCGAAACCGTGATCGAGGTTGCGCGTTACTACAGGAATACCAGCACATGAAACTTGCCACGCTTAAAAATGGTGCCCGTGATGGCCGCCTGGTTGTTGTCTCCAAGGACCTGACGCGCTGCACCGATGCCGCCATGATCGCGCCAACGCTGCAAGCCGCATTGGACAAATGGGACGTTTACGCCCCGCGTTTGGCGCAACTGGCTGAACAGGTTGAGCTTGGCTCGGTGCCGACATTCCGCTTTCACGAGCATGATTGCGAAAGCCCCCTGCCGCGCGCTTATCAGTGGGCGGACGGGTCGGCCTATATCAACCATGTGGAACTGGTGCGCAAAGCGCGCGGCGCGGAGGTTCCCGAGAGCTTCTACAGCGACCCGCTGATGTATCAGGGCATGTCAGACGGCTTTCTCGGACCCCGCGACGCCATCCCGCTGTGCGATCCGGCCTGGGGCTGCGACATGGAGGGCGAGATCGCGGTCATCACCGGTGACGTCCCCAGGGGCACGACGCCATACGACGCCGCTGGCCACATCAAACTGGTCATGCTCTGCAATGATGTCAGCTTGCGCGGGCTGATCCCACCGGAACTGGCCAAAGGCTTCGGCTTCTTTCAGTCGAAACCTGCTAGCGCCTTCTCACCAGTGGCGATCACTCCAGATGAACTTGGAGACCACTGGCGAGACGGCGCCGTGCATTTGCCGCTTCGCGTTGATCTAAATGGCGAGGCCTTTGGGCGCGCCCAAGCCGGGCAGGACCTCACCTTCAATTTGCCAACCTTAGTTGCGCATGCGGCAAAAACGCGTGATCTTTCCGCTGGGTCAATCATAGGCTCGGGGACGGTTTCAAACAAGGGAAAAGATGGCGGGCCAGGCAAAACGATTGGCGAAAGCGGGCTGGGCTATTCCTGCATCGCCGAGATTCGTATGATCGAGAAAATCGAGACCGGAGAGTTCAAAACACCCTTCATGAAGGCTGGCGACACGGTGCGCATTGATATGCTGGATGAAAACGGGCACTCCATCTTCGGCGCAATTGAACAGACCGTAGAGACCGTTTGAGGCATGGCAAGCAAGATCTATCCCAGTGCTGCAGCCGCCCTGGACGGCGTGCTGTTTGACGGTATGACCATCGCGGCGGGCGGATTTGGTCTTTGCGGTATTCCGGAACTCTCGATTGCCGCGATCCGGGATGCGGGCACCAG
>JBCCAA010000033.1:0-35800 GCA_039815055.1 Pseudomonadota bacterium
CCGCGATTTCATCAAAGGGGATCGCGATTGTCCGGATTGGCCCGAATGACATCAAAGATGGCAACGGAACCGTGCTGATTGATGACCGCGCCGCAGCCCGCGACGTGACCGAGCACCTGATCAAATTGGGGCACAGACGAATTGGGTTTGTGAGGGGCAAAGAAGATCAAGGCTCAACCCATGAACGCTTCAAGGGCTACAAGGACGCCCTGTACGCGGCGGGTATCGATCTTAATCGCACGTTGGTATTGCCTGGTCTGTTCGACTTCGAAACTGGTCTTGCGGCAGGCAATGCGTTCCTGGAAATGGGAACGCCACCGACCGCAGTATTCGCCGGCAATGATGACATGGCAGCAGGTGTTCTGGTGGCCGCACACCGCCATGGCGTGAATGTGCCAGCAGATTTTTCGATCGTCGGATTCGACGATTCCGAGATTGCAGAGAAGATGTGGCCCGCGCTGACAACCATTCGACAACCCCTGCAGGCGCTTGGCGCGCGGGCAATGGAATTGCTGATCCAAATTGCGGGACGAACGGATGTGTTAGCCGACGGGATGGTTGAGACGCTTGCCTACGAAATGGTGATCCGCAAATCGACCGGACCGAACCCCAATGAGAATGCGACGAAACAGGCCGTCCAAGTCGTTTGACAACGTAAGTCAAATTCGCATTGATGGCACCTGGCAAGCCGCCTGAACGTTGAGGAAGCGACCCGATCGCCGCTGTGAAGATGACGCAAAACCGTCCATACACAAAAGTGGTTGTCCTTGGCGGCGGCACTGCCGGATGGATGAGTGCGACAGGCATTGCCAGCCTTCTGGGGCGTGCCGGCGTTGAGGTGACTCTGGTGGAGTCCGAGGCCATCGGCATTGTCGGTGTTGGCGAGGCCACGCTGCCGCATCTTCGGTTCTTCAACCAGACCCTTGGCATCGACGAGATGGATTTCATGGCAGCGACCCGCGCGACCGTGAAGCTGGGCATTGAGTTCGTCGACTGGGGCCGCAAGGGTGACAGTTATATCCACCCGTTCGGCGATTATGGGATGCCTAATGACGGCGTAGGGTTCCATCATTTCTGGCGCAAATTTTCTGACCGCGCGGGACCGATCTGCGACTATTCCCTACCCGTTGTGGCAGCCCGCCAAGGGCGCTTTGCGCCGCCGTCGAGCGATGCCAGATCCGTTTTATCGACCTACCGTTTTGCCTATCAGTTCGATGCCACCGCTTACGCCCCTTATCTCAGAAAGATCGGCGAAGCGCGCGGCGTAGCGCGCATTGAAGGCCGCGTGGTCGATGCCAAGCTCTCTGCGAGCGGAGATATAGAGAGCGTTGTTCTGGAAGATGGTCGCGCCATCAAGGGCGACCTTTTCATCGATTGTTCCGGGTTTCGCGGATTGCTGATCGAGCAAGCATTGCAGACTGGCTATGATGAATGGACGAATTGGTTGCCGTGTGACCGCGCCGTCGCCGCGCCTTGCCAACATGCCGGCCCCCTTTTGCCGTACACGCGGGCAACGGCGCGTGTGGCAGGATGGCAATGGCGTATTCCGCTGCAACATCGCACGGGCAATGGCCACGTCTATTCAAGTGCGTTCTCAACCGACCAGGATGCAGAAGATCGGTTGGTGCGGTCTCTTGAAGGCCCCCTTATCGCAGACCCACGCGTGTTGCGGTTTACCACCGGAAAACGTCGCATGCTGTGGAACCGCAACTGTGTCGCTGTGGGCCTGGCTGGCGGGTTTCTCGAGCCGTTGGAATCGACGAGCATCTACCTCATCCAACAAGGCATCACCTATCTGGTGGAATTGTTCCAGGGCGCGGGCGACACAGCCGTCGCCCGCGCCGAGTATAACCGCATGATGGATTTGGAATTCGAACGCATTCGTGACTTCCTGATCCTCCACTATGTGGCCACGCAACGCGACGACACCCCCTTTTGGAAGCACATGACGGGAATGAATTTACCCGATTCACTGCACGAGAAAATGGAGCTGTTCAGCGCCACAGGCCTCGTGCAGACTTACGACCATGGACTGTTTTTGGAGCCAAGCTGGCTTGCTGTTTATCTTGGTCAACGCGTGATCCCAAATGACTATGACCCGCGTGTGGACCAATTCCCCGAGATCGACATAAGCCGAAACCTCTCTGGTCTGAAGCGCCACATCAGCGAGGCCGCAAGCCGCCTGCCGAGCCATGCCGAGTGGATCGATCGCAACTGTCCCACAAACCAGCTGGTGGCATCATGAGCGGGAATCCGGGCCCCGTTCTAGTGCGTGGCGACCCCGTGTCGTCCTGGCTGACCGCCTGCGCCATTGCACGGTTCACCGGGGTCGATCCATCGCAAGTCAGCGTTCGTGTTGAAGCTTCACACCCGTCAAAATCGGTTTTTGTTCGCCCAGAAATGGACCGACTGCATCGTAGCCTGGGCCTGGACGTGTCAACCCTTCGCGGCGCACAGTCAGCCCAGGGCTGGCGCGCAGGGCCTAAATTGGTGTCGATGTCACCGTTCGGCGCCTCCTTGAGCGGGGCGTCATTCCAAAACCTCTGGTCGCGTGCCCGCAGCCATGGGGAGCGGCGAAGCCTTTCCGAGTTTCAAAGCCGCAAGACCACGCCGGGCACGTTCTTCGTACCTGCAGACGCCTATGGAGGGGCGCTGGAACGGATCGCGAGGCGGGCTGGGGTCGGCGACGGCAACGCAGAGTGTGTTGAACCGGCCATGGTCATCCAAACTGAACCCAGCGATGAACGCTCGGATCTGACTGCCAATCGCCGAAACATTGGCACCGCAGTTTTGCCCATCCAAGGCTTAGGCGATCTACGCGCAATGGCCTTGGACTTGAGCATTCGCGCATTGATTGCCACGTGGCCTCGGCACCGAGCGCAGGGGCTGGAACAGACCGAATATGAAAGACGCCTGACTTGCGCTGCGCCAGTCATTGCAGATATGCGGGCGCTGGTGCTAGGTGGTGGCGATCGCTCGCCGAGCCTCAACCACCGCATCAGTGTATGGCGGGAGCTCGGGCGTATCACCCCCGTCGACGATGACCCGTTCACTGCGGCGGAATGGATCGGCGCGCTGCTTCAAGCCGGCCATCAACCCGAAGGGTATCCCAAGCTGGTCGAGGCCATACCGCTCGATACGCTGCGCCAACACATCGACGCCCATGCCTCGTGCGAGGTTCAACATGGCTGAGCGTATCAAGAAGGTCGTTGTCGTCGGCGGCGGCACGGCAGGTTGGATGACCGCTGCGGCACTGTCTCGCTACTTGCCGGCAGGGCAGACGGAAATTGTGCTGATCGAGTCTGAAGAGATCGGCACAATCGGCGTTGGCGAAGCGACAATTCCTCAGATTGCAACGTTCAACAAAATGCTAGGCATCGACGAGAATGAGTTCGTCAGCTGCACAAGTGGCACGTTCAAACTCGGGATCGAGTTTCGCGATTGGGGGCGCTTCGGTGAACGATATCTGCACCCGTTCGGCGACTATGGCTTCGATCTTGACGGCACGGAGTTTCATCACTTCTGGGCCCGCCAGCAGGCCATGGGGGAGACCCACAGCCTTGATGCCTACAGCCTGAATGCCAGTGCGGCCTATTCCGGAAAGTTCATGCGCCCGGATGGCGACCCACGATCGGTTTTATCGCGCCTGGGCTATGCGTTTCATTTCGACGCGACGCTTTATGCCCGCTACCTTCGCAAGTTCGCAGAGGCCCGGGGGGTCAAGCGGGTTGAAGGCAAAGTGGTCGACGTTCAGCAGTCGACAGAGACCGGCTTCATAGAGCGTGTGAAACTGCAAGACGGCCGCGCGTTCGATGGCCAGCTCTTTATTGATTGCACGGGTTTTCTAGGCGTACTGATCGAGCAGACACTGCAGGCCGGATACCAGGATTGGCGCCAATGGCTGCCCATGGACCGGGCCGTCGCGATCCCGTGCGAAAGTGTTGAGCCGCCTCGCCCGTATACAATCGCGACAGCCCGAGAGGCTGGCTGGACCTGGCGGATTCCGCTTCAACACCGCGTCGGCAACGGCCACGTCTATTGCAGCGACTACATTGACGCGAATGCTGCCGAGGAGCGACTGCTTGGCGCCCTGGACGGCGCGCCTTTGGCAGAACCGCGCCATCTGAGATTTGTGACCGGGCGGCGTGAGTCGCTATGGGTAAAGAATTGTGTCGCGATCGGCCTCTCGGCGGGCTTCCTCGAGCCGCTTGAATCCACCTCCATCCACATGATCCAATCGGGCATCGCCAAATTGCTTGCCTTGTTCCCAGACACCTCTTTCAACCGGGTGGAACGCGATGAATACAACCGATTGCTCAGCGTGAGTTTCCGGCACATCCGCGACTTCATCATCCTCCATTATGTGGCGACAGAGCGTGACGACACCCCGTTCTGGCGGCGGATGCGAAACCTCGACCTGCCCGACACACTCGCACACAAAATGGCGTTGATGGAGGCCGGCGGCCGCTTCTTCCGCTATGATGACGAACTGTTCTCCGTCACCAGCTGGCTTGCAGTGATGCAGGGACAGGGGCGCGGCCCGACCGCCTACAATCCAATCGCCGACGGCCTCAGCCCATCGAACCTGACCCAAAGCCTTGCGAACATGCGGACATTGATCGCCAAGACCAGCGCCGCGATGCCGCGCCATGAGGACTTTATTGACCGATACTGCAAAGCCGCGCCGGTGACGCAATTAGAGAGCGTGAGATGAACCCGAACACGATCACGGAAATCGTCATTGTCGGCGGCGGCACGGCCGGCTGGATGAGCGCAGCGGCCCTTGCACATTTGCTGGATGCACGCCGGATTTCGATCACGGTTGTCGAAAGCGAAGTGATTGGCACGGTGGGCGTCGGAGAGGCGACGATCCCGCCCATCATCTTGTTCAACGAAATGCTCGGCATCAATGAAAACGAGTTTGTTGCGCGCACCATGGCGACGTTCAAACTGGGCATCGAATTCGTTAACTGGGGCGGTTTGGGCGAAGCCTATATTCATCCCTTTGGAGACTTTGGAACGGATCTGGAAACCCTACCCCTGCACCAACACTGGTTGCGCGCGAAACCCGCCGGCTATGGCCGTGACCTGTTCGACTTTTCCCTGATGGTGCAGGCCGCCAAGCGCGGCAAATTCATGCCAGCAGTGAAAAACAATCCCAAATCGGTGCTGGCCGGCATTCACTATGCTTATCAGTTTGATGCCGGGCGCTATGCAGCGTTCTTGCGGGAGTATGCAGAAGCGCGCGGCGTCAAGCGCATTGAAGGGCGCGTGACGGATGTGGCTTTGAACGGCCGAACGGGCCAGGTCGACACGCTGCACCTTGAGGATGGCCGCTCAGTGCCTGGCGAGTTCTTTGTGGATTGCTCGGGCTTCAAGGGCCTTCTGATCGATGGCGCACTAGGCGCAGGATATGAAGATTGGCGCAGCTATCTTCCCGTCGACAGGGCGATTGCGCTGCCATGTGAATCTAACGGCCCGCCCATTCCCTATACTCGCGCCACGGCTCATGAGGCTGGCTGGCAGTGGCGCATTCCATTGCAACACAGGACCGGAAACGGCCATGTCTATTGCAGCGAGTTTACGAGCGATGACGCAGCGCTTGACCGCTTGCAAAGCACGCTGGATGGAGCGGCATTGGCAGACCCCAAGCAGCTCTATTTCACCACTGGCCACCGCCGCGAATTCTGGAAAAAGAACGTGGTCTCACTTGGCTTGGCCGCCGGGTTCATGGAGCCGCTTGAGTCTACCTCCATTCACTTGGTTCAGACCGGTCTCGCACGGTTGATCGCGCTGTTCCCCGACAAGCGGTTCAACCCGGTGGACATTGAGACCTACAACACCCGAACCTTGAATGAATATGAGCGCATACGCGATTTTCTGGTGCTCCATTACACGGCGACCCAGAGAGACGACACCGAGTTCTGGCGCCATTGCCAGTCCCTGCCCCAGCCGGACTCGCTGCAACAGAAAATCGAGCATTTCTCGACGTCAGGTCGCATTTTCCGCGAAGCCAATGAGCTGTTTACAGAATCCAGCTGGCTTGCGGTGATGTATGGCCAGAACATCTCGCCGCAGGGGTGGTCACCCCTGGTCGAGCGGTTTGACCAGGCCCATATGATTGAGCGACTTGAACAAGTAGCAAACGTCGTCAGCCGGGCCGCTGATGCCATGCCATCACACACTGACTACATTAATAGAAACTGCGCTGGTCAGGTTCCGCAATTGTCCGAATCTGAGGCCTGATCGAAGTCCTGGCTAGTTTTCAACTGCCATAATGACTTGTGATGCGGCGACCGTGAGCGCGAATTGATCAGCGTCCAGCACATCCGGGCGAAGCGCCGTGGGACAGGCTTTGCTGAGCAACGTCAAAGCCTCGCGGATCGCGCTTGCCGCGTCGATGTCTTCCGCATCGATTTCCGCCTCAGACGCCAGAAATGCCACTTCGCCAGCCTTATAGAACACATATCCGTACAGATGAGTTACATACCGGTCGCTTTCGGCGCCAGCCCTGTACATGTCTGTGGTTAGATCTGGTCCTCATCCCAACCCTCGAACACAGCCGCAGATGCCTCGGCCAGAAGATCGTTGAAATCGGCCACGCCGCGCGACTTGAAGACCGGCGCCATGTTGGCGAGCACTTCGGACACCGGGTGCGGAAACATCTCCGAAGCCGCACCTGTCTCGCCTTCGGCAAAGGCGTCAGGCGCGGCGATGATATGGGCCTCGGTGATGGCGAGGGCAGATTGGAACACCACCGGATCGGTCACCGCAGCCGCAATGGAAACACCACGTTCCCCCTCACCGACTTGCGTGTCCATGCCCAACGCAGCGATCGGCGTTTCAACAATTCAGTCCTGACCGGCGGCTGGATCGAAAGCCGCCTTCAGCGACCAGATGACCGCGAACTCCTGTTTGACCTGGTAAATCTGCGTGCCGATTTGGCGAGATCATTCGATGCCCAGTCCCCGCAGCTGATGATGATGAACAAGGTGATCGCGAATATGTTGCGCCGCTAAGCTAGGCCGACCTCTTTCAAAACGTGGGTCAGCCGCCCATTGCTGCATAGTCCGGCCTGGACGTCACGGCTTGATCGGTGAAGGGGGGCTCAAGAAACAGCCCAGGATAGTAGTAAGCGCGCAAATCGGCGTGGAAGGCGCGGACATGCGCTTCGTAGCGGGCCGAAGCCTGCGCATCCGTGCTTGCGATGGATTGAAACACGCGCTCGACCTTGGCCGGTGGCGAGAGCCAGGTGAGGAGCGCGGCAAGTTGCTCGCGGCGTTCACGGCCGCCGCGATAGGCCTGCGACAACGGTTCGGCGGTCTGGTCGCCCACTTGCTGGAAGGCGTAATACCATTTCCATTCAAAGGTGCTCTCCATATCGGTGTGACCTGCCCATTCGGGATGGCGCTCCAGGAACGGGTCCATGGTCGCGGCAACCGGAAGGTCCCAGGCATCGTTCACCGCCTCACGTTGGGTGAGAATGATATCGCCGCCATCGGGCACAGGCACAGCCGCGTCGACACTCGCTTTCAACGTCGCCGGTAAAAAGATCGCCAGCGCCAGCCACGCGCCGATAAGCGCCGTCAAATTGACGGGCGCTGTCCAGCCGCGCGCATTTACAGCGGCGATAACCGCCCACCAGAACACCAGATGGAGCATAACCGCGAGGGTGGCGAGCGTGAGCGAGCCCATGCCCGCACCGCTTACTAAGCTCCCGATCCAAACTGGCGCCAGAAGGGCCAAGCCGAGTGCCCCAACTCGCCAGGCCGCACGGGACATCCATACACCCACGCCGCTGGCAGATGTCGCGCTCAACAGCTCGAACCGGCCACTGGCGCGTTCGCCGGCGCGCAAATCATGAAGCAAGAGTATCAGCAGGAGCGGTGAGAGAATGGCGATCACAAACGCAAAATCAAACCGTCCGATCAGCGCGAAATCAGGATTGGCCGCGTCGGTTTCATAGATCTGGCCTTCCAGCGCCAGCATACGGATGCGGTGCTTCCACGGTGAAGCGTCGCGTTGCCCAAGGGCGGCAAAGGCGAAGTCCGATGGTGGATCATAGGTGAGATGGAAGGTGTAATAGGCCGCGCTGCCCCAGTCGCGATGGTCTTCCAGAGCCACGGCGCGTTCGATCTGATCGGCGGTTTTCAGCCGGTCTATTGTGGCGCGCTGGTCGGCGACTTCGCCGAGGCCAAACCCGACGGCAAGGCTTGCAGCAACGAATGCGATGACGATCCAAAGCAGTGCAGCGCGGTCTCGCCACAGGAACCAAAGCTCTCTCCATGGCCCGCTCATAGCCTAAGCCTCGCCGTCGCTGTGAGGCCTGCGATGACCAATCCGGCCAACCAGAGGCCCAACATGGCAAAGGGCGAAAGCGCCTGTGTCCATCGATCCCTGACTGGGGCCGGGGCGAATTGGAAACTGTTGAGGACGGCCCAATTGTCCGATGATATCCGCGCGCGCCGGGACGCTTCGGCATTCTGATTTCGGTTGATGTCATCTGCGTAGGACAGCGCGTTGATATGGCGGTCATTGAGCCCCTGGACAAAGTCGTAACGCACGTCTTCAGCTTCTCGCAGGAATCGGTGATGGGTCGTAAGGTCCGTTCCGGACAGAACACGAGATGCCGAGGACATGGCCAGCATCGGCGACAGCCAGCCAAAGCCCGCCAACCGAGCCGATTGCGCGGTCTCGATGGCCATACGCTGGTCGGCATAGTCGTTCATGACGGCGGTCAGTCTGGCCTCAGAGGTTTGTGCGACCATGCCGCGGAAATTCACGGGAAGCTCTTCCACCGTCTCGACATTGTATTGGGCCAACAGATTGGCCCGCAGCTGCGCAAAGGCGGGATCGGCAGCGTTGTGGCCATCGCCAAGCTCGCGAAGGTCTGCAGACATCAGCAAATCGGTTTCCAGCTTGCCAGGCGCCGGCACTGCCGCGCTGGCCGTAGCGACCGCTATACGCGGCACAACGAGCGCCCAGGCCAGCCAGATGAGCACAAGCACGCCAAGAGCGAGGCCCCGTGTCTTGGCAACGGCTGAAACCAGCACGATCAGCGCGCACCAGATTAACAAGTAAGCGCCATAGCCCGCAGCAACCGCAAGACCCATGCTAGCGGCTTCGCCCAGGCTGGTGGCAACACCCACCAACACGACAAGCGGTATGAGCAAAGCCCCGCTCAAACCGGCCAGTGCCAGCGTTTTCCCGGCATAGAGTGTTCGGCCTGATATGCCCTGGGCGAGCAGCGGCGCCAGGGTACCGGCTTCGCGTTCGCGCACGAACACGCCATGACCCAACGCGATAAGTAGAAGCGGGACAAGCAGCTGATAGACCAGCGCCGGCGTCAGCCCATCAAAACTGCCGACATTCACGCTGGCGCGCGCATCGGCAAACATGGCGGTATTCTGACGGTGCCCTTCCAGAAAGATCGACTGGCCGGTGACGGCATCCACGCCAGGATCAATGACGGCAAGCGGCGGCGGGGCGCGGAAAACATAGTGCCCATAATGCACCATCCGATGGGGATGCCTGTCCGGCTGCGCCAGAAAAGTGGCTTCGGCGGCTTCTTGTTGGTGAAGTCGTTCGTGGCGCTCCTCAGCCATTCGCGTCGCCGTCAGCAAGCTCGTTCCCGCAATGATGAGCCCTACGGTGGCCAGCGCAAGCACAGCCACCTTTGAGCGCAACCAGAGGCGCCATTCTTCAGAGGCAATCGATAGCTTGGCGCTCATGCTGCAGTACGCTCTGCAAACGCGGCGTGAACCGCTGATGTTTCGATTAAACCATCGCCCGGTCGATCGAATTCTCCGACAAGCTCGCCCTTTCGCAACAGGCCAATACGGTCAGCCACTTGGCATGCGCCATACACATCATGGGTGACCATCAGGACGGTGCGGCCCTCACTGGCGAGCGAGCGAACCAGCACGTTGAACTCGTCTATGGCAATGGGGTCGAGCCCCGATGTCGGTTCATCCAGCAGAAGGATCGGCGCATCCCTGAGAAGCGCCAGCGCAATGGCCACTTTCTGGCGCATGCCTTTGGAATAGGTCGAAAGACGTTTGCCCCGCGCATCGGCCTGGAGCGACACGCGGTCAAGCGCGCCATCAATCTCGGCCTTACCCGCCTTCACCTTGGCCAGGGACAGGAAATAGCCGAGATTCTCTTGGGCGCTGAGATGGCCATACAGCGTGGCCGCCTCGGGCAAGTACGCCGCTGCTCGCCGCGCGGCCTGGATATCGCTTTGAACATCGGTACCTCGAACCCTGGCCGTCCCGTGTGCGGGAGGCAAAAAGCCAAGAAACGTCAAAAGCGTTGTCGATTTTCCAGCTCCATTCCCCCCGAGCAAGGCATAAACCTCGCCAGCCGCCACGCTGAACGTGACGTCGTTCAGAACGGTCTGCCCAGATCGCGATACGGTGAGACCTTCGGCTTTCAGTGCGGCGGACATGGGATGCTCCTAGAAGTTATAAGCCGCCGTCAAACGGACGCGTTGCGGCGTGCCGGGCTGAACCCAGACATTTGCGAACGAGTCTGTGTAATAGGTCTCGTCGAACACGTTATCGATATCGAGACGCACGGTGACGTTGTCGACCGGCTCAAACTCGCCGAACAACCGCACAGTTGTGTAGTCAGGCAATGTAAAGTCCGTGCCCAATTCGCCGGAGCGTTCACCAACATAGAGTAAACCGCCACCGATCCTTGCCCGCTTGTTCGCGACTTCCAGATCTTTCGACAGTTGAACGCTGAGTTGGTTCTCAGGCGAGTTCACAAGCGGTGTTCCCGGTTCGAACGAGGTGAAGGTCGAGGTGTCCGTGCCGCTGTTGCTGTATTCTCCATCCGTGTAGGCAAAGGAAAACCAAACGCTGAGATCGTTTTTGAAGGTCAGGTTTGCATCAACTTCGACACCTTGGCTTTCGGCCTCACCCGCAGCGATGGGGTCGCTGAAGCCTGATTCAAAGACGAGAATATTGCTCTGATCCACCTGGAACAGGGTAACAGACGCGGTGCCTTCGACCTGGTTGGAGAACTGTCCAAGATCTGCTTTCACGCCAATTTCCGCTGACTCCGTCTTGTTCGGGTCAAACGAGTTTCCGTCTGGATCGGTTCCCGACAATTGCCGAATACCTTCACCATAAGCAGCATAGAAGCTGAACGCGTCGTTGGCGCGGTAAACAACGCCCGCCTGAGGTGAGAAGTAGGTGTTGGACGAACTCTCCATTGTCCCAAACCGGCGATTGTCCAGGTCCTGCTCGAAATCATCAAAGCGTCCCCCCAGACGAACCTGGAGTTTATCAGTGAAGTCGATCTGGTCCTGAAAATAAAGACCAGTGCCGCTGAGGGTTTCCAATTGATCCTGGCGCAAGCTGAGAACACTGTCGTCAGGGCGATCATATTGGCCATAAACGGGGTCCGATACGTCGAGAAGCAGGTACTCGACAGGATCGAGAGAGCTGCTTGGCGCGCCGCCAATCCCAGCTTGGCGGAATCGCTGCTGGAACTGATCATTGTTGAATTCGTCATAGTCGACACCGACGATCAGGCGATGGCGCAAGGCGCCGGTGTTAAATTCACCCGTGACTTCAGCACGCAGAACAAAATAGTCGGTGTCATAGTCGCGGTAGCGGAAGAAGCGCGATATCGCCTCGCCATCGACCAGGTAAGGCTGGCGGCTTCCGAAATTTGTCTCGTAGGCATCGCCCTCAAGCGAGGTCTCGCGATAGCCGGCACCGAGCAGAACACCCCAATTGTCCGAGAAATCGTACTGATACTCGATCTGATGACCTAGGACTTCGGTTTCGATCAGGGCATCAGGTTCGCCGACAAACAGCTCGCGCGGAGAGAAGCCGAATGTGTCTGAGAAAATCACACCGCGGTCTTGAGGCAGTTCTTGCGCTGTGTACTCCAGCTCATAGGACAGGGTCGACTTGTCGTTGATGTTGAAGCGCACCGACGGATAGACGCCGTGTCTCTGGGTTTCCTTACCTTCTCGGAAGCTTTCCGCATCCTCGTAGAAACCAACAACCCGAACGCCAACTTGGTCATTGTTGCCAAGGACGGTCTGGGCGTCGCCTTCGAGCCGGTATTGGTCCCAGCTACCAATGGTGCCTTCCACATAACCGCCAGTTTCGAACTCTGGCCGTTTGGTGACCAGGTTGATCGTGCCACCCGGCTCTCCCCGGCCGAACAGGGCCGAACGGGGGCCCTTCAGAACTTCGACCGATTCAATACCAGCCAGATCGCGCGGACCACCGAACCCGCGGCCCGCGTTAAACCCGTTGACGAGAAACCCGCTCGGCAAATTGATATCGCCAGAGAAACCGCGGATGGAAAAGCTGTTCCACAGACCGCCGAAATTGTTCTGGCGCGACACGGAAGCGGAAAGGTCGAGGGCGTCATCCAGGCTGCGAGCGCCCGTATCGACCAATAGATCCTCATCGATCAGCTGATTGATAGCTGTATCTTCGAGAAACTCGAAATTACCTTGATAGGCACGCCGGTCGCCAACCACGAAGATCACATCTTCAACACGGTCAGCCTCTTCGTCCTGTGCAATTGCGGGCGCCGTGGCAATGGCGCTGATGCTCGCCGTCGCCATCACAAAGGCGGCCAGAATTCTTCTGGTGCTTTTCATTCTAGTGTACTCCATCCAACATGCACACTTGGGTGCATTCCCTTCGCGAGGGCCCGTTATGTTATTATGTAACGCCTCGCAAGCACAAGGGATGCGGTGAGACAGCAAAAAAAACTCCGCCCATTCACCAACCTATTGAGTGTCGCACTAGCTAACCTGCGATTGTCTAGCGTGAGGGAATCAAACCATCGCCTGATTGTGCAACTATCGACACGAGCCGTGCCGATAAACCGCTGTAGCCGCAGCTCTGATGCCATCAACACAACCAGACAGAGACAGTTCCATATCGGCAGGCGTCTCGTCCGGCAAAATCGCCGGCAGGTGAATGAACCCGGCTCGAAGCCGGTCATTGTCCTGGTGTATGTGGCGCATCAACCCATAGAATAGATGATTGCAGACAAAGGTTCCGGCTGAATTGGAGACCTCCGCAGGCAGGCCGCAATCGACAATCGCCTCCACCATCGCTGTCACTGGAATGGTGGCGAAATACGCGGCCGGGCCATGATCATGAATGGGTGTATCGCGCGGCTGATTTCCATGATTATCGGGAATGCGGAAATCTTCCATGTTCAAGGCCACGCGTTCGGGCGTAATCGATGTCCGGTTATCGACCTCTCCGAGCATAATGACGGTGTCAGGATTATGGGCTGTGCACGCGGCAAGAAGCTGGGTGATGGCCTCGCCGCGAACCACCGGGAGGACGACACTTCGGATCTCAACATCTCGGGTCAAA
Organism: Pseudomonadota bacterium; assembly: GCA_039815055.1. GTDB lineage: Bacteria > Pseudomonadota > Alphaproteobacteria > Caulobacterales > Hyphomonadaceae > UBA5336. The sequence continues at coordinate 13,365 of JBCCAA010000033.1, forward strand.
TGCTGCCCATCCAGAGCCTCGGCGACATGTTGGGATGTATTGAACGTTTTTCCGGCAAAGGGCTCGAAACCAGAAATGAGTAAAGTGGGCATCCGCAGCTCTTCCTCTATCTGGAAAACGGTCAGCTCTAATTGATCAGATGCTGCCAAGTCGCCATTTGTCGACCCACCACACGATCAAAAGCTCAGATTTGCCACCTTCCAGACCTGACGCACGTTGAGCCGCCTCGCGAAAACCGACGCGCAGGTCTGGACGCGGTGGGGGGACACATGTTTTTTACGTTGTCGAAGACAGGCGAGACAACTCAGCAGATGATCAGTAAATCCGCAGCCCGCTGGCGCGCGCGGCTTCAAGTCCTGACGGTCAGGATTTCTTCTGCGCCCCGAGACGGATAAGTCTGGCGACGGAAGAGTTCGTTCGCGTAATTGCACCTTTGAAGTTTGTCGGCGGGGTTTGTCCGAACAGGACACCACTTGGAGACACGCTCATTGAACAGAATCCGCGGTGTTGTAATTTTGCCGGCGCAGGCTGTCGGCGTTGACTCTCTGGTGGCGAAGTTCCTGCCAAAATGAGTGCTTCGCCATCAGCCATGAATTCCGGAGCATTGGTCGCAAGGGCCACCTGACGTTTCTGAGGCACCCGGTTTCAGGTAACCAGATTGATCGCTGCCATCATGTATAAACCTGCCGTCAAAACGCTGCCGACGGTGCGCACATGGTTGAGCCGTGTCCAGTCCCGGCCGTAGGTGCGCCAGTAAGTTTCCGCTTCCGTTGTGCGGTAGTCTAGTCGCTCCAGACGGTTGTTCATCGGCACGTTGCCGAACATCGTCATCAGGAAGACGGTTGGAACATAGACCATCGGCGCAGCGATCAGGGCCGCTTTCGCAACCCCTTCGGTCTCACTCAGGGCGAACACCCCGAAGGCGATCGACATCGGCGTGATCAAGAGGATCCCAGCAACAAATTGCGTGCGCAGGACCGTGCGGTTGATGTGCTGCATGGCTTCGATGCCGCCAGACGGCTCGGCGCGCAGCAGCCCCCGCATGACAAATTCGGAGAAGGCCGAGAACACGCCACCAATAACGGCGCTCCAGATGGCGAGGAAAAGTGAAAGATAGAGAGGCCAGTCATAGGTCATGATCAGGTGTCCTGTGTAGAAGATGAGCGTGTTTAACAGGGCCGCCGTCGCGTGTTTGTCGGCGCCGGCGGCCTTGGTTCTTTGGTATCAGACGTGTTGCGCTTGCAATCTGCTGGATTGCGCCGGAGTCGCCGCATATAGGCGCCGGCCCAGCAACAGGGCCGAGAGGGCCAGCTCAATTGCCGTGGCGACGATCAGCGGGTCCGAAGGCATACCGTTCATCGCCATACCCAGGAGGCGAGCCAATCCGTAGCTGCCATAAACCACACCACCAAGAATCAGAGCCGTATTGGCGAACCGCGTTCGGGCACTGCCTGCGATCATGACCATGGCGGCAACGATCAAAAGCACACTGGGCGCTTTCAACTCCGATAGCAGGCTTGGATCAGACGAGATCTCCACGCCGCTTGTTTGAAGAAAGGCTTGGGTGCTGGTCAGCATGGCCCCGCCAATGACGCCCAGCAACGCACCTGATCCTGCGAGCAATACACGTGTCATAACCTGTCTCATGCTGCACGCTCCCAAGCACCGCTGCGCGCCACATCGCGGGCATAGGCAGCGAAGTCCTTGGGCGGGCGGCCAAGCGCTCGGGCGACACCATCGGTCAGATTGGCGTTGCGGCCGTCCAGGACGGTGGAGAAGAGGTAGTCGAGCATCCAGGCCACGTCTTTGGGTGCGCCAGACGCTTCAATTTCAGCCATGAAACCGTCATGGGGCACATCCACATAGACAATCTCGCGGCCTGTTGCGGCCGAAAGATCGGCGGCCACATCGGCAAGTGTCATCAGGCGTGGACCGGTGACTTCATACACCTGTCCGGCATGGTGATCCTGGGTCAACGCAGCAACAGCGACGTCGGCAATGTCGTCGACATCAACAAAGGGCTCCGGCGTGTCACCGGCTGGAAGCGTGATGGCGCCGTTCAGCACCATGTCGATGAAGGCACCTTCGGAAAAGTTCTGGTTGAACCAGCTTGCCCGAACGATGGTCCAATCAATGCCGGAGGCTTGAACGATGCGTTCGCAGGCCTGAGCCTCTTCTTCGCCGCGCCCGGACAGTAGCACGAGACGCTTGACGCCCGCCCGCTTGGCCTTGGTGACGAAGGCCTGTATCGCATCCGTGGCGCCGGGGAATGCCAAGTCTGGGGCGTAGGTAATGTATACGGCGGTCACGCCCTTCAGACTTGCGTCCCAACCGGCCTCATTGTCCCAGTCGAAACCAGGTACGGCCGAGCGCGATCCAATGCGCACGTCCTGGCCCAGGGCGCGCAGTTGATCGGCCACGCGGCGGCCAGATTTGCCCGTACCACCAAGGACGAGGGTCAGCGGTTTTGTTTTTCGCAGGAAGTTCATCGACTTGCTCCTTTGTCGGTTGCTGCAAGACGATGGATAGAGAAGGGGCCGCCGTAGCTCTTGCCCGTGCGCGCCAAGGTTTTGGCACTTCGCGCCAATCGTGCCTTATCGGGCGCTGCTGCCCAGCCGATAGGAGCGCGGCGTTTGTCCCGCCCACCGTTTAAAGGCCCGCGTGAAACCACTTTGCTCTGCGAAACCGGTCAGAAATGCCACTTCCGTCAGGCTGTAATCGGTGTCGGTCAACAACTGTTCTGCCAGGTGTCGGCGTGCAAGGTCCACCAGTCCCTGGAAAGAGGCCCCTTTCTCGGAAAGCCGCCTTTGCAGCGTCCTCGCACTCATGCCCAGATGACTGGCGATGTTAGACACGGATGGTATGCCCTCGCTTAAGGTTTGTGAGACGGCAATCCGGACGCGTTGTTCAAGACCAGCATCGTCGGCCAGATTGGAAAGTTCCGTCTCCAGGTGTCGATCGAAGAACTGCGCGATGGTCTCATCGCCAAGTGTGTTTGGCACGTCCAGCATCTCTTCGGTGATCAGGATGGCGTCGCGTGCTGAGCTGAAATGAACCGGGCACCCGAAATGGGCTTGGTAGACACTGACGTCTCCGCGCGGCGGATGTTTGAAGAATACAGCCTTCGGAACGAACGGCGCCGTGCTCACTTCGTGGCTGATTGTGGCGATGGCAGAAAAGCTGGCTTCATTGGAGAGCAACATGCCCAGGCTCCCATCTCCGGCCTTCTCGAGCGTGTAGAACACACCCTCTTCGGAGGGCTCAAGAAAGTAGCGTTCGGCACTTCCAAGAACGCGGCCATACCGCTCAGACCGGGTATACGACCCGCGCAGATCGGGCGCTGATTTCCAAGCCAGCCCAAACGCGCCATACTCATCGCTGCGCATGGCCGCGCCGATGCGCAGCGGAAGCTCCAGCCCGCCGGGGTCCCGTTCGGCAAGCGATGCAAAGAACCGGTAATAATCCGCCGACGAGACCATGCGGGACGGGTCGATGGGGCCATCGGGATCAAGCCCCAACCCTTCAACAAGGTCGCGGGTTTCCAAACCGGCACTGGCCTGTCCGACAACCTTATAGACGTAAAGCGACGTGATTTCTCCCATGGATATTAGCCTAACCCAAGTCTATCCGCTTCCATAGGTTCATCACGATGTCGCCCGGGATGATGCAGCGGGCGTTAATACATGCCGTACCGCTGGCACAACCAAAGCCCTAACACATTGGCTTTGAGGGACTGTCTTTATACCCGCGATCCGTGGCGGTGCTGTCAGTCTAATGCGAACCCGTCGCCTAAAGCGCGAGTTTGAGATCGTCTAGGCTGCCAAAAGCGCTCGCCATTCAAAAAGGGCAGCGTCGCGTTGGGCTGAATGTCGATTCAGCCTAGAGGCAAACCGCCGCAATACGGGGTTTCCCCGGCTGCTGATCGCCGCCGATGCCACTATCAGCAAAACTAAACCGCATGTTTTGTCCCTTGCCCACAGGCGGGTCGCGGGTCATGTGCGGTGAAGTTAAGACTGAGAGTGATGATATGAGCGATCCGGCCGCCGCAGTGGCAAAACCACGCCCCAACCCGAACGCCCCAAGTGAACAGACCGTCTTGTCGGTTGAGCACTATACAGACCGTTTGTTCAAATTTCGCATCGCGCGGCCCGCGACCTTCCGCTTTCGCTCGGGTGAATTCGTGATGATTGGTCTGCCCAAGGAAGATGGCAAACCGCTGCTGCGGGCCTATTCTGTGGCGTCTCCGGCCTGGGACGAGGAATTAGAGTTTTTCTCGATCAAGGTGCCCGATGGCCCGCTGACCTCCCGGCTTCAGAAGATCCAACCCGGTGACAAGGTACTGCTTGGCAAAAAACCCACCGGCACACTGGTCAATGACGCTTTGACGCCGGCCAAACGGCTCTGGATGTTCTCCACCGGCACTGGCTTCGCACCATTTGCCAGCCTGATCCGCGATCCCGACACCTACCAGAAGTTCGACCAGGTGATCGTCACCCACACGACGCGCCTGAAAGAAGAACTGGACTACAGCTTCGAGACCGTCGCCCGCGCCAAGGCTGATCCGCTGGTCGGAGACGACGCCAGTGCCCAACTTACCCATTTCACAAGCTGTACGCGCACGCCGGACTATCCGATGCAGGGCCGCATCACGACACTGATCGACAATGGCGAGATGTGTTCTTCGCTGGATTTGCCACCGCTGGACCCCGCCAATGATCGCGCAATGATCTGTGGGTCCATGGAAATGATCCGCGATACGAAACAACGGTTGCTCGACCGCGGATTCGTGGAAGGCTCTAACGCGACGCCGGCCGATTTTGTTATTGAGAAGGCGTTTGCCGGATAGGGACCAGTGGCCCAACAGGTTCTTATTCGCCCGTATCGAGATGAAGACCAGGCGGCATTCAAGGCGTTGAATTTGGCCTGGATCACTCAGCATTTCAGTGTTGAGCCGTTCGATCTTTCACAGCTTGATCACCCTAATCGAGAGATCATTACGACAGGTGGCGCCATCTTCGTGGCGCAGCTGTCTGATCAAACGGTGGGAACGATTGGGCTCGTGCCCCATGGACCGCCGGATCGTATGGAACTGATCAAAATGGCTGTCTCTGCTGATCAGCAGGGCCGCGGCATTGGCCGAAAGCTGTTGCAGGCGGCAAAGACACATGCCCGGCAGTGCGGCGTGCGCACACTTTGGTTGGAAACAAACACCAAACTGGGCGCGGCTTTGAGGCTCTACCGCGCTTCGGGTTTCAGGGATGTGCCCTCAGAGGAATTCGAAGCAACGCCCTATGCGCGGTGTGATGTGCAGATGATCTGCGACCTATAATCCAAGGTGCTGGCGGGCAGGACGCCAGACCGCTATATCCGCCGTCATGACTGATTATACGTCCGATCCGCGCCAACACACTTCAGAAACCGCCGAAACCATGGCCGATGTTCGCTATGAGATTGATCGGATCGACCGTCTGCTTGCGGTGATCCTGGCGGAACGCCAGTCCTTTATGGATGCGGCGGCCCGCATCAAGGGGCAGCGCCAGGCGGTTCATGACCGAGCGCGTATTGAAGATGTGATCACTAAGGTGAAAACCGCCGCTGCCGAGGCTGGCTTGTCACCTGCGATTGCCGAACCGGTTTGGCGCACCCTGATTGACCGCTGTATTGCCTATGAGTTCGAGGCGTTTGACGCGCTGAAGACTTCCGAGCCTGCCAGTTCGTGATCGGCTCTTGCCGCCGCCTCGAGCGCGACGGCCATCGCTGAACGTACATCATCCACCGCAACGGCGGCTTCAGCTATACTTGGATTGCCATGCCGGCCCAACTGTTCTGCCACATCGCAGGCGCGCGCTAATCTCAGCGCACCGATGCCAAGGGCGGCCCCTTTGATCGAATGGGCAGCGTCGGCCCAGGCACTGGGTGCTTCACGCGCTGACAACAAACGGCCCCAGCTATCGGCCTGCTGGCGAAAAATCGACAACACTTCAAGCGCGAGACCCACATCGCCCGAGGTCATCTTCATGAGGTGATCCCGGTCGAGCACCGCCAATTGGGATTTGGGGTCAGACATGAGTCACTCCTCTACCGATTGTTCGGCGAAGGGTAAGTCTGCCTGCAATCCCCTTCGCAGGGGTTAATCAGAAGCCCTGCAGGCGCGCATACCGGTCCCGGTGGAAACTGGCGCCGCCATAAAGCGCTTCCTGGACCCGCGCGCGCTTCATGTAGAGCCCGGAATCATGCTCATCGGTCATCCCAATCCCGCCATGGAGCTGGACTGTTTCATTGCTCACCAGGTGGATAAGATCGCTGGTGCGAGCCTTTGCAAGGCTTGCCAGCCGCGGCGTATCCTTGGTGTTGTTTTCCGCCGCCGAAAGGGCCGCAGCCACGCAGGAACGGGTCATTTCAAGTTCGGTGAACTGTATAGCCATGCGGTGTTGCAGCGCCTGGAAACTGCCGATCAGCTGTCCGAATTGCCGGCGGGTATTCATATAGTCGAGCGTTAGCTCAAAGGCCGCCTGGGCGGAGCCAAGAATTTCTGCCGATTGTGCGATCCGTGCAAGATCGAGTACGGCGTCAATCACCTCAAACGCCGTGTCAGCCTCACCGATCAGCCCGTCTTTGCCGACATGTACATCGTCCAGGCTGACATGGGCGGCCCCGTGGGAGTCCACCGTGTTCAAGGGCGACACGGTGAGGCCATCGGCATGGGTCGGCACGATGAACAGGCTGAGGCCGTGTTCCTGGCCTGGCTCGCCGAAGCTGCGGGCAACCACCAGCAAATGCGTAGCGCCCTGGGCGGACGGCACGAACCGTTTGGCGCCTGTCAGCGTGTGGCCCTGGCCATTGCTTTCCGCCTCGGTGGCGATCTGGGTTGGCGCGTGATGGCGACCCTCATCGAGGGCAAAGGCGAAGACGGCCTCGCCGCTGGCGAGTTTCGGGAGCCATTCATCCTTTTGGGCGGTGCTGCCGGCGCGCTCAATGGCGGAAGCGGCGATCACCGCGCTTGGAATAAGGGCGTTGGGCGTAATGGTGCGGCCAAGGGCTTCGAGGATCTGACCCATGCCGACCATGCCAAATCCCGAACCGCCATGGCTTTCCGGCACCAACACGCCGTAAAAGCCCATCTCTGAAAGCCCGCTGTGTGACCTGTCTGAGATCCCGTGGGCGCCGGCCGCCCGCAGGTCTCGTAAGTGGGACACGGGCAGCGTGTCCTTGGCGAAATTGATCGCCGTGTCGCGCAGCATTTCCTGGTCTTCGCTGAGGACGAACGTCATAGAAAAAGCTCCACATTTCATATCGAGGGCCCACTCTATGCGTCTTGGCGGTCAATCGCCAGCGCTGACGCTAGGTCAGGCCCCGCATGCGGGTTTCGAGCGCTTTCTGACTTTTGCTCTTGATCATGGATCGCGCGGCGCTCTTTGTGGATTTGCCGGTCGTCCTGTGGGCCATCGCAGGCTTTTTTGCCCGTGCCTTTAAGCCTGGGATCACCAATTTGGCGATAGATCGGATCGTTACGCCGGCAACGATCCCCAAGGCGGTCCCACTCGACAAATACCCTACTGAGGTTGACGTGATAGGATGCCCCAGATGGGTCAGGCGCCCCTCGATCAAGGTAATCGGATCCAGCCCGGCCCCGCGTCCAAATACGAGGCCTAGTCCAAGCAGGAGCATAAGAATGAAGGGTTCCAGCAGCATCGACCATACCCCCCGGGTCATGCTGAACAGCATCGTTGTCGAAAAGCCCACGCCGGCGCCCGCCAAGAGCAGACCCAGTTGATAGTTCGGCGCGCTGACGTTCAAAACGACCCCAAACCCGACGAAGGCGCCGATAAAGGCCAGTGTGTAAACCTGTTCGGTTCGTGGTGCTTCTGTCGTGGCCAGGCGCAGTAGGCGACCCGACACCAGCATCACAAGAAGGGCCAATGACAGCATGAAAATGATGATGGCCATGATCTATCCCCGGTTATCCTGGCCGAAGACAGCACGGTTTAGGTTAGAGCCGGGTTCACATGGGCGCCTAAAACTGAAGTATCCTCTCAGATTTCACCAAAACTACTGGTGCTCGCGAAGGCCGAGCACCCGCTTGGCGACAACATTCAGATTGATTTCGCTGGTGCCGCCTTCAATCGAGTTGCCTTTTGAGCGAAGCCAGCTCCGGGTGGCGGCGATGGCATCATTGGAAAAGCCTTCGCCTGTCCAGCCGAGACCGTCAGTGCCAAGAGCTTCAACGATCAATTCCCCGCGCTCCTGATTGGCTTTGGCGCCAGCGTATTTCAGGATCGATGCTGTATGGCCGACTTCCTGGCCAGCCTTGGCCTGTTCCTGACTGCGACGCACGGTAAGGCTGAACGCTTCGGCATACATCTTGTGGCCGGCGATCCGGGCGCGCAAATCGCCGTCGGCGAGGCGACCATCACCATCTTCGCCAATGAACTGACGGGCATATTCTTCAGGTGAAAGGATGCCGGTGCCACCGCCATCGCCAAAACCGCCAGCGGAGATCGATGCGCGCTCAAACTGCAACAGCCGTTTGGCAATCGTCCAGCCCTTACCAACTTCGCCCACGAGTTGGTCTTTCGGCACTTTCACATCGGTGAAAAACGTCTCGCAGAAGGGCGAGGCACCGGAAATAAGCTTGATTGGCCGTGCTTCAACGCCTTCGGTTTGCATGTCGAAAACCAGGAAGGAAATCCCGCCATGCTTGTCATCCTTGGAGGTCCGCACGAGGCAGAAAATCCAGTCGGCTTCATTGGCATAAGACGTCCAGACCTTCTGGCCGTTGATCAGCCAATGGTCCCCCTTGTCTTCGCAGCGGGTCTGCAAACCGGCAAGGTCAGAGCCGGCTCCCGGTTCGGAATACCCCTGGCACCATCGCGTTCGGCCATGAATGATGTCGGGAATAAAGCGCTGCTTTTGCTCTTCATTGCCAAATTCGAGAAGCGCTGGCCCAAACATCCAGATGCCAAACGAAAACAGGGGCGCGCGGGCCTTGATACGCTTGAGCTCGCTTTGCAGGATCCGGTCTTCTGCCGCGTTGAGGCCGCCACCGCCATATTCGGCAGGCCAGCGCGGTGCGGTCCAGCCTTTTTCCGCCATCCGGTCCAGCCAGAGTTTTGCGTCCGGATTGTCGAATGTCTGTGTGCGACCACCCCAGACCACCTCATTGGGGTGAGGGGGCGTGCGCATGCTTTGCGGACAGTTTTCTTCCAGCCAGCGGCGAACGTCTTCGCGAAAGCTGGACAGGTCTGCAGGTTCGTCAAACGCCATGGCGCATCTCCCTTATGTGAGGACAATCATAGGGCCGCGGCCGGTGAGGTAAACCGATCACGCCGGGGCAGGAGTTGGACTACATATCGCCCCGGCCTCCCGCTCCTCCTCCCGATCACGTGCTAACTGTTGTGACCATTGGCGTGGTTACGACGAGGAGCGGGAGGCCCCAGCCCTGAACAATTGCTTCTAGTAGAAGAACTCTTCCTTCACGATTTTCTCGCGCTCGACCGTGTACAGGCCAACCTCGCGCATTTGCATGCGCTCGCCATTGGCTTTCATCGTCACATCCATGCCGAATATGACGGCAAATTGACTGTCACCATGGAGAAAAGGGCCCTCGACGGAGATCTCATGAATGTCATGGTTTTCAAACCACCATTCGCCTTTGGCCACGATGGCCTGAACGCCGGTTGCTTCCCGCCCGGGTCCGCCTTCCATGGATAGGCTCTCCACCGAAACGCAATCGGGGTGGTAATGCGTCCGCAACAGGCCTTCCATATCTCCGCCCTGATTGGCCGCGACCACGGCGTCGGCGATCTCTTTCAGCTTTGTCTGATCCATACTAAGGCTCCTCCCAAAGGTTAATGTTCTATATTTGTACCAGATGGTCACACCATAGGAAAGCTTAGAATCCGCCGAAAGGCGAGTTTTCACGCCCGGTCTCCACGCCTGCCAGGTTGACCATGTGCACCACGCTCAGAAAGCCGACGAAAACGGCAAGGATCATCACCAGCCGCCAGGGGATCACACGGGGTTTCAGATCATCCCAGGGTTTTCCAGCTCTGTGATTGGCAAAAATGGCGAGGCCAAAACTCGACAGCAGCAAAGCGGAACTCAGCAGCCAGTGCAGCACGGGCAAATCCTGTGATGGGGAATAGTCTGGCGGTTAGCGCACAGCCGCCGTGATTCCGTGAGGTGTCTTCGCCCAGTAGTGAGGGCGGCGAACGAATTCGTAAAGCGCTCGTGTCGCCGCAACCGATTGAAGAGGCCAATATAGTGGCAAAGTAGCCGCGCCCAGCCAGCGTTGCATTCGCTTCGGGCCAGGCGTGATCAATACCGCCAGAACGTTGACGCCATAACCCGCTGCCATCAACCCCCACGCGATGGTCGGCAACTGCACGCCGAGCGCCATAGCAAACACGCTCAACACCAGAAGCGGGCCGTGGGCGAAGGCGGCAAGGCATGTGCCGATCAATCCGATTTGAAGTGACAGGAAGCTGAACGGTCCAAGCTCTCCATAGGACCGAACCGGTTGGTGCATCATCACCATCCACGTCTGAAGAAAGCCTTTCAGCCATCGCGAACGCTGGGCTGTCCATACGCCCAAGGTTTCTGGCGCCTCTTCAAAGGTCGGCGGAGAGATGGTCGAGATCTTGAGGCCTTTCGCCGAAAGCCGAACGCCGAGGTCGGCGTCTTCCGTCACATTCCACGCGTCCCAGGCGCCTGCATCGCTAAGGCAGGTCTTTCGGAAGTGATTGCTTGTGCCACCAAGCAAGAGTGGAAGGCCGAGACGATCGAGCGCTGGCAGAAACAGACCAAACTGGACCGCGTATTCCAGCGTCCATTGGAGGGCGAGCCAGGACTGGCGGTGATTGTCTCCCGCGAGCGGCGCCTGGACGCAGGCCAGAGTGTCTCCACCTGCCAGAAAGGCGGCATGTGCGGCGCGAAACTGTGCCGGGTGTGGGCGATCTTCGGCATCATAGACACACACATAGCGCCCAGCGGCGTGCGCAAGGCCATAATTGAGGGCGCGAGGTTTAGTGCGCGGCGCGCCTGGCGGCAGGGTCATCACCCGTGTACCCGTGGGCCAGGCCGCACGATCAATGGCAGCAAGTGTTCGCAGATCACCGGTCTCGGTGAGAAGGATCACGTCTTTGCGGTCACCCGGCCAATCCATGTCACGCAGAGACCGGGCAAGGCCGGAAATCGTATCGCCTTCGCGGTAAAGCGCGATCAGAATGGAGTAGACTGGCAGGCCGCGCTCGCTTGGCGCTTTCAGAGGTTTTCGGCGGAAGCCCGGCGTGGTGGCGACCAGGATGAGCCAACAGCGCCAGGCCACCAGCAGGGCGAAAACGACAAACGCGACGACCGATACGCCCATCAGAGCCAGTGCGGGCTGAAACAGCCCGAACAGCCCGATCGCAGAGCACAGCATGATCAGGGCGCGAGATCGCGGTAGCGATCGAATAGTCCTTGATGAGCGCTCAGGCGTCTTGAGGTCCAGGCCGAGGCTGGCGGAAAACGCCGTGTAGTCGATATCCAAAGTTGGTGGGCGCGGCGCCTGATCCGGGCGCGGCTCTGGAAAAGCCAGCGCGCTCACGCCCGACGGCGGCCACCCTATGGTTGTAAACTGCCCCCGTTCACCCATACCCCATGAAGCCCTTGGGGAAGGGGCACTTCCAGCAATCTGGAGTGGAAAACGTTACGCTTGTGAAATTAATTTCCGCGCCAGATGGACTCCGCTGGTCCATGCGCCTTCGATGTTAGGCGCCACCAGCCAGTCGCCACAGGCGCCGATCCCCAGTGTTGAATCAAAAAGCGATTGTGCGAGCGCAGATTGAACACCGGGAAAGGCGTATCGCCAGCGATGGGCGCTGGTAAAATCAGGCACAGGGCCGCCGGTGACGGCCACAAAAGCGGCGACCAATGCTTCGATGACCGTGTCCGGCGTGTCTTCCAGATGTGCCATTGACCACTCGGCGCTGGCGTGCAGCACCCAGGCTTCAGGTCCATCGCGTTCGGGTTTGGCACTGTTGCAACACACCCAGGAAAGCGGGCTGCTTACTGGAAGGGCGCCATCCCAGCCGGCGTCTACCGCATCGTTGAAGGCCGCCATGACCGTCCAGCACGGCGTTGATATGATGGCGCTTGCCGCGTCGGCGAATGCAGGAGCATGGGGGGTCAACAGGTCTGACACCTGCTCGGCGGGCACGGCGCAGATGACATGGGTGAACGGGCCGTCGTGGGATGCGTCTTCGAAGTCTATGCGCCAGCCATCCTCACCCTTTTGCAGGGTTGTCGCGCGCCGTTGCCAGTCCACTCTCAAGGCTTTCGACATGTGTTTGACGATGGCATTCATGCTGGGCGATCCGACCCAGCGCGGCCCATCCGATGGCTTGTCGTACCAGTGACCATCATCTTGCTGGGCCATGACGCGGCCATCCCACCGGCTGACTGCGCCGGCCGCCGCCCACGCGGCCACAGCCTCTCGGAAAGCCTCAGACCGAGCTGAAAAATACTGAGCGCCATGGTCGAACCGCGCTTGTCCAAACGGCGTTTCTGCCCGCCGCGTAGACAGGCGCCCCCCTGGGCCGCGGCCCTTATCGAACAGGCGCGCCTCATGTCCCGCGCTGATGAGAGCCACAGCGCAGCTGAGCCCGGCCACTCCGGCACCGATAATTGCAATAGTCATAGTCAGTCGGCCTAATACGTCTCTGGCTTGCAGGTAAGTTGAACTGGGCGATGAACCAGAGTGGCTTAACTCAGGCGCCGTGAGCAAGCGACCTGCAAACCGGCGATCCAAGCCAAAGTCCGCAAAGCGTGACCTGCCGGACAAGACGTGTCCCGTCTGCCAGCTGCCATTTTCATGGCGCAAGAAATGGGAGCGCGATTGGGATCAGGTTGTTTATTGCTCAGAGCGTTGCCGGCGCGCGCGGTAAACCCGCCTGAGTCGCCTGCCAGACTGTCACACTTTCTTCATATTGCTTATCAATATGTGTAATTTGAGGGTGGTTATCGTAAAACAATAAAATGCATGTCCTTGATTTTGCTTATATTTAAATGTTTTTCGATATGTACTTATTGTTTTTCAATAATAATTGGGCTAAGTAGAGAGCGTCGGCGGATGAGCCGCAGACAAAACCCACCTCGAGCCGATACGCTCGTTTGATAAGGACCAAGAACCAATGACCGCCCTCGTTCGCACTGCCCGGACCACACCTTCTGCCCCCGTTCGTGTTTCCGGTCTCCCGCCTGTTAATGCCATCACCCCCGGCATGCAGGCTTCGCACACTCCGGCGAGCACGGCCTCATGCGTTGGCCATGACGAAAATGTTCTTGTGTCCCGCCGCAAACGAGCAAAGCGCCGCGCCCTTCGCGGCTAGGTGCGGGTTTCGCCTTGTTGGCCGCCTGTCCTCCCCGGACGGCCAGCGGGGCACACCCCGGCAAACGCGACCCACAACGCCCCAAACCCCTTGAAAGGACTGAAAGATGAAAACCACCACCCTCATCGCCGCCTCCGCCGTTGCAGTCTTTGCCTTCGCACCTGCTGCACAGGCCGCAGAGGCTGACGACTTCGCCTTCGACTTCACCTTCGATGTCGCAAAGCTCGAAACCACCGACGGCGCTCAACAGATCCTCGACGACATGGAAGATGAAGTGAAGCGCGCCTGTAAACAGGAAGTCACGGGCTCGCGGATCTCAATAGTGGATGAAGAGTGTGTCGATGACGCCATGGAACGTGCTGTGCGCGCCATCAATTCGCGCAACCTGACAGCCGCATTTGACAGCGGGCAAGGCTGAGCTCCCACCGGGGACTGGCTGGGCGGCTTTGATTGAGATCAAAACCAACGGCCGTTTCCTGTTCCAACATCCCCTGGAAGCCGGGTTCTGCCCTCCGCTGAACGCTCGCTCGACCGGCTTCTTCTGGCCGCTTCGTCTCCCTCAAGGCGAAGCGGCTTTTTGGTGGCGCCTGCGTTATCGCAGCTCAAGCGGGTGGAGAACGTCTTCCAAGGCGTAAACCGTATCGGGTCCCTTTTGGGAGACTTCAAAAAATGCTGCGCAACCGGTCGGAAACTTCTCGACCAGTTTTCGAAACACCGGAGTTCCCTCCGCCCCCGATGCGCGCGCAATATCACACGCTGCTTCATGCAGGCCGGGATTGTGGGCGACGAGCAAGACCGTGCCGCCGGTGCCATGGCGACGAAGCACTTCGGAAAGTGTTTCCGGGCCAGCCAGGTACAGATCGTCTTCCAGAACCATGGAGGCGCGCGGCCAGATATCGCCCAGCACACGCCACGTTTCCCGCGCCCGCCGGGCCGTTGAGACCAGCGCCTGATCCACCATCCATGACCGGCGTTTCAGCTCCAGGCCAATAAGACCGGCATCGGCCACACCGCGGTCAGTGAGTGCGCGCGCATGGTCGTCCGCGGATTCACTCCAGGGTTCGGTTTTGGCGTGTCGCATCAGGATCAGTCGGTTCATGGCGCCCTTTTGCGTGTTTGCTTAGAAAAACTGATCGTGCGGTTCCACGACGGTGCCTTTGAACCCTGCCCGGAAACGCTTAGGTTTCCAAGACTATTCACGTCACTGGAGAGACATGATGAGCTTGCTTCTTGGCGATATCGCCCCCGATTTCGAAGCTGAAACCACTGAAGGCCGGATCAAGTTCCACGAATGGGCCGGAGACGACTGGGTCGTTTTCTTTTCCCATCCATCAGACTTTACCCCGGTTTGCACTACCGAGTTGGGCTATACCGCGAAACTGAAAGACCAGCTTGCCGCGCGCGGCGCCAAAGCGCTCGTTGTTTCTGTCGACAGTGTTGAAGACCACAAGGCGTGGATTAAGGACATTGAAGAAACGCAGAATGCCAGCGTTCAGTTCCCGATCATTGCGGATCAGAACAAGACGGTGGCGACGCTATATAATATGATCCACCCAAACGCGGACCCAAAGCTCACCGTGCGGGCCGTCTACGTGATCGATCCGAACAAGAAAATCCGTGCCTCAATCATCTATCCGCCAAGCGCAGGTCGCAACTTTGATGAGATCCTGCGCCTGATCGATAGCCTGCAACTCACCGACAATCACAAGGTTGCAACCCCGGTGAACTGGCAGGATGGAGAAGACGTGATCATCGTGCCCAGTGTCACCGACCCGGAAGAGATCAAACGCCTCTTCCCCAAAGGCCACACCGAAATCAAACCCTATCTGCGCACCACGCCGCAGCCGAACAAGTAAGCGGTTTGGGAAAAAGGTGCGTGCAGCCACGGGGGGCGGATATGGCTGCACGCACCGTGCCCAGACAAGGGCGTAGGGCGGGGCTGGAAGGCACCCGGCCCAAGGCTCCCCATGTCTAACCGACCGGAGATGGAACCGGCCGTGACACGAAGTTTGAGCGGTCACGCAGGCCGTCCCGGGTGACTGCGGACGGGTTGGCCCGTTGCGCGACCACAACCAGAAATACATAAATAGAGTTTCTATCTGGTTAATATTCTACTCTAGAGTGCAATACTGCCTGGTCACCGCGATTAGCTGGCATCCCAGTCATATGCAAGCCGGGCGCGTTCTATGTGTTCCAGGCAATCGTCCAGTTTGCCCCAGTCATCCTGTTCGGCGATTGGGGCCCAAATCGCCTCGATCGTCTCGATGGGAAGCGCGACCGGCGTTGAGGCCTGGAAGTAGTCACTGTCCAATCGCTCCGGCCGGTCGGGCGCGCGTGCAGCCAACTGATCTTGAATGGGGGCAAAAGCTTCGCTGGAATACAGCGCTGCCTGCGGGCTTGTCGCTGCCCGGGCCTGCGAGGCCTGCCCGCCAAACCAATCGAAGAAGGTCTGCTGCCAGTTGGCTTCCGCTTCGGTCATCCAGCCGTAGAAGTCCTTCATAAACTGAAGATCAGCGTCGAGAGACGGGCCATCAGACACGCCTAAAAGCGCAAGTGTATGGCGGGAAAAACTGGCCTGATATGCCGGCGCATAGGTGCTCAACGCCGTCGCCAGATCATCAGCGGTCGATAGCGGTAACAGAGCACTCGCCAGTTGCTGTAGTGCCCACATGCCCTGGGTGGGCTGTCGGCCAAACCGATACAGCCCCGTCTGGTCAAAGTAGGCGGCTACGAAGTTCGGATCCGATGTCGCCAGGAAGCGGAACGGTCCGAAGTCGAAGGTCTCTCCGGTGATGTTGAAATTATCGGTGTTCATCACGCCATGGACGAAACCCGTCGCCATCCATTGGCCAATCGTGTGCCCGGTGCGCTCGGCCACGCCAGACAGCACAGCGCACGCCTTGGCGTCGGTATCGAGCCCGGCTGTGCCTGGATAATAGGTATCAGCGACATGGGCTAGCAGGGCGGCGATCCCGTCTGTATCGTCCAGATAGGACAGGCGCTGGAAACTACCGAACCGGATATGGCTGTGCTGAAGGCGCACCATCACGGCGCTGCGGGTCGGGCTTGGCTCGTCGCCGCGCCATAGCTGCTCTCCCGTCTCAATGACGGAGAAGGTTTTCGACGTGGCCACACCCGTCGCTTCGAGATAGCGGCTGGCAAGGATTTCCCGCACCCCGCCTTTCAGGGTCAGTCGGCCATCGCCCTGGCGCGACCAGGGCGTTTGGCCAGACCCTTTGGTGCCCAGATCCAGAACGCGGCCATCTTCGGCCTGGACCTGGGCAAACAGGAAGCCGCGGCCATCGCCAAGCTGGGGATTGTACGTGCCGAACTGGTGGCCGTGATATCGCAACGCCAGCGGGCGTGGCAGATTGTCGGGCAGCGGCTCAAATCGGGCGAAATGGCGAACCCAGGTGGCATCATCCAGGCCGCCAAGCCCGGTTTGGCGTGCCCAGCGGTCGTTGCGAAAGCGGATCCGGGTTTCAGGGAAGTCTGCAGGATCGACCGGATCGCCGATCAAATCGGCGATGTCGAGAAGAGGGGGCTTGAAACTCATAGCCCGCATATGGGGCGCCTTGCGCCTAGCCAAAGAAAAAGGGCGGCCCGCAAGCCGCCCTTTCCCAATTCAATAGGGGTAAGCTTAGCGCTCGAACGTCAACTCGACGCCGACCACACGGCCCTTCTTCAGCGGCGAGAAGGTGCCGCCGGTTGGGTTGTCTGCAAACGGCACGGCCACTTCCGTCGACAGGTTTTGGCCACCGGGGGCAAATCCCGCAAACGCGCCACCGAAGCTCAGCTGCGTATCGTTACCCGCCTGCACTTCGTCCAGCAGGTTATTGCCGAACAGTGACAGAGACAGGCCATCATATGGCGTTTGCCAGGTGATATCTCCGCGCAGAATATCGGCTTGCTGAATGAAGCCGAAATTGTTGTCGGTGTAGGCAAACTCGTCGCGGTACTGGTAGTTCGCACGCAACGTCAGCAGACCCGCCTCGCCCATATCGACATCATAGATCGCTCCGACACCCCATGTAACTTCGGGAACGCGAGGAATAGACAGATCCAGATCAGCGCCATCAATTGCGCCGTCACCGGAAATATCGAAGCGGACATCTTGGTATTCGGCTTCAATCAAACCAAGATTGGCTGTCACCAGGAAGTTGTCGCCGAACGCATAACGGCCTTCCAATTCCAGACCCGCAATGTCGGCGTCTGCTGTGTTTACGATGGTTTGGACAACGCCTGCGATTGGGTCAGACACGTTGACTTCACGTTGCATGTCTTCGATTTGCGTAAAGAACACAGCCGTATTGAGCTGACCGCGACCGTCTTCGGTCTCCATTTTCACGCCGACCTCAAAACTGTCGACCGTTTCCTCATCAAAGGCGCGTGACTCGCCTTCCGGAAAAATCGCCTCAAATTGAGCGGGCGCGGTGATACGGAAGTTATAACCACCGGAGCGGAACCCGCGGGTATAGTTGCCGTAAATCTGAGCGTTGTCATTGTAGAAATACTGGAAGCCAACTTTCGGGGTGACGTTTGACCAGTCATCGCTGTCAGTGAAGCCGTTATTGCCGCCGGTAATAGGGTTTGTGCCAGTGATGGGGCAGCTGCCGTCCAGAAAGGAACACTCTGCGCGCGGCTCTATATACGTAATCGCGGCGTCTTTCTCTTCACTGGAATAGCGCAGACCGAAGATGCCAGTGAAGCGATCTGTGAACGCGTAGTCAAGCTGGCCAAACAGGCCAAACACGGTGTGATCCTGCTCTCCGCCGCCGTAATTCACGCCCCTGGGGTCTGATGGAATGTTCCTGATCTCAGTGTATTTCAGGTCTTGATTGAAGTAATAGAGACCCGTCGTGACGTCGGCATTCCCAAACGAGCCCGCATAGCGCAATTCGTTCGAGATTTGCTCTTGATCGATTTCTGCGTCCGAGTGGAAGACCGTGATGGGCAAGGCGTCGATGTCGCTTCCGAGCGTAACCGACTCATAGGACCGGTATCCAAGAATATTGGTGATCGTGCCGTCCCCGAAGCTGACATCATAGTCGGTCCGCAAGCTGCCCTGAAGCGCCTCGCTCTCTGCTTCGCCATCGCTGTTGATGGCGAAATCAAAGGTGTCACGCTCATACACACCTCGGTTTTGACCTGTTGGGCCATCGGTACGGCTGTCTGCATATTCGAGCTTGCCCAGGAAGGTCAGTTCCGGGCTGGCAAACCACTCAAGCGCACCGCGCACGCGCGTCGATTGAATTTCGCCATGGTTCTCGCCATTAGCGAGGTTCTTGAAGTAACCGGCATCATCAACATGGTATACGCCAAGCTTGCCGTTAAGAACGCCATCGACCAATGGGCCAGAGACCACGCCCTGTACGGTCAGCTGCGGGCCGCCGCGATCACTGTCGATCGGCCCATCAATGCGAACTTGACCCTTGTAGGTGAATTCGTCGGTTGGATTTCCGGTATTGATGATGACCGCGCCGCCCGTTGTGTTTCGGCCGAACAGCAGTCCCTGAGGACCACGCGCCAGTTCCACGCTGTCAATATCGAACAGATCGACGATGACGCCATTGTTGATGCCAAGATAAACACCATCAACGAACACGCCAACGGCCGGATCAATGGACGGGATTGAAGAGTTTACACCAAGGCCACGCATGGCGAAGTTTGCCGTGCCGCGCGACGTGCCGATGTCATCCAGCGAAACGTTTGGTGTCGAATAGCTGAGATCTTCGAGGTTCTGGACATTCAGAGCATCCAGGGAATCTGCATTGAACGCTGTAATGGCGATCGGAACCGACTGCACATCTTCGACGTTCGCTTTCTTGGTCGCCGTGACTTCAACGGTCTGCAAGACGCGGCTGACGGACCCGCGGTTCTCTTCTTCAGTGGTTTCCTGCGCGATGGCCGGACCAGCGATAGCGATTGCCGCGAGTGATGCGGTGCACAGCAGTGACGAGTGTTTGAACACGTATTTCTCTCCCTTGAATATGAAGGCATGCGTCTTTTGCGACGCTTATGGTGCGGTAGCCTTGCACAACAGAAATACTACGTCGGACAGTAAAACAAGCATTTCGATACGTTCCGTCAGTATGCATTGCAGGAAAGCCACAGTCTTTCGCGCACGCAGCATTTGTTGCAAGTGCTCAGTAAGCGGTTAAGACCCGCATTCCAGAATAGAAAAAGGGCGCCGCAAATGAACGGCGCCCTCTTTGTAAAGATATAGTAAGGTATACTTATTCGGCAGCTTGAGCGACCGGCACCACGGAAACATATTGCCGGTTGCCGGCCTTGCGGCGAAATTCGACCTTGCCCTCTACCAGGGCAAACAGCGTGTGGTCCTTGCCCATGCCGACGCCGGTGCCAGCATAGGTTTTCGTCCCGCGCTGGCGGATGATGATGTTGCCAGGCACCACATGTTCGCCGCCATATTTCTTGACGCCGAGAAACTTAGGATTTGAGTCGCGACCGTTCTTGGATGAGCCGCCAGATTTTTTATGAGCCATTGAATTGCCTCTTGCCCTCTAGGGGTCGGGATATACCCGACTTATGCTTCTTTCGCCAAATCGGCGGCTTGTTCGACCCAATTGTCGCGGTCAACACGTCCTGGGAAGCTCATCTCTTCTTCAAGCTCGGTGATCTGATCGGCCTTGAGCGCCGCGACCTGCCAGAAGTGGAAGATACCCGCCGTGTTCAGCTTGCCTTCGAGCACCTTGCCGACACCTTTGATCTTCTTCAGGTCGTCAGCCTCGCCTTGAGGCCCGGTCAGACGGCCGCGCGCATCCATGGCGCCGGTATCTGCTTTTGGCTCTGGCTTTGACGCCGCTTCAGCCTCGGGCGCCTCGACTTTCACGTCTTTTTTCGGAGCCGCTTTTTTGGTCTTGGCAGGTGCTTTCTTGCCGTCAGCAAGGATCGACGTGATTTTCACCACGGTTTCCAGCTGCCGGTGGCCTTTCTTGCGACGATAGGTTGAGCGCTGACGCTTCTTGACGATCAGCACCTTGTTGCCTTTGCGTTGTTCAGCAATTTCGCCCACCACGCTGGCGCCGCTTACGATTGGTGCGCCGACCTTCACATCGCCTTCTTCGCCGAGCATCAGCACTTCGTTGAACGTCACATCGCTGCCGGCATCTCCGGTCAGTTTCTCGATGATGATTTCATCACCTTCGGCGACCTTATACTGCTTACCGCCCGTCTTGATGACCGCGAACATGGCGCGTTCCTTCAGCCTTGTCGCGCGCCGGACCCAACCGGACCTGTCACGCTGAGATTCAAAATGAAAAATCGCCCGGGCCGCCAGAGCGTCCGGGCGCGAAGACTGCGCATAAACACCAGCATCCATCGCTTGTCAAATAGGTTTCACGGCAAATCGCACGCCGTGCCCTTGCGCACCAGCGGGTGCCAATGTAACGACACGCCCAGCCCGTGGAGAGGTGCCGGAGTGGCTGAACGGGGCGGTCTCGAAAACCGTTGTACTCGCAAGAGTACCCAGGGTTCGAATCCCTGTCTCTCCGCCACGCAGTCTGTTGATTTCAGCGTATTCTGAGACGGCCTGAAATAGTCCCGACTTCTCCGGGACTTATCTTACTGAACAGCGATTATTCATGCGCTCAATCTCCGTCTTTTGTCTCCGATCGCGCCCAAAAGCCGGTTTGTCTCCCAGGCTACACCATGCCGGTCAGGTTTGGCGCGCTTCCCTGCTAGCAGGGCATTTACAGCGAATTTTTGCGCAAACGGCAAAAACTGCTTCCGGATAGGTGAAAAATACCGCGCATATACAATGTGTTGTGCGTGATTTCCCTAGGTTGCAGAACAGGGAGTGTCTCAGAGGCGATCAGGGAAACATCTTCCTCGAATAGGGAAGGGTTTTGCGGCGAACAGGGAGGTTCAGTTCACCGGGAAAATCATCCGTTGATTGGGCCAGGACGCGGGGATCATAACCTTTTTCAGCTGGGATGCTGTGATATGCGGTGCTTGCCGCCCGTCGATGATGTCTTCCAATATCGCGGGTGAAAGCAGCGCCAGGCCTAAGGTATGGGTGACATATTCGGGCGATACCTTGGCAGCGTCGGCGACGTCAGAGACTGACTGTCCAGACTTGATTTGGTCCATCCAATCCATCGCGAGCAAAATGCGTTTGATGAGGACTTTGTCCGGTTCGCGCTGCATGCCCGCGCCGAGGACCAGCTTCTGTTCAATGCCACGTTTTTGGAGCTTGGTCGGGACAACAATAGCATCCTCGTGTCCTGCCAGAGTGAGACGGATTTCGCGGGCGCTGACTTCGGCGCGCTCGACGTCTGTTAGGAGGTCATGCTCGCTGCCGTCCTTTTGTTCGTGCTCGAACTGGACGGCTTGGTGGTTTTCCAGAGATGCCCGGATCGCCGCTTCGAGTTCGCTTGCCGTCAGCCGCACCGCATTGTCCTTCGAAACATAGTATCGGTAGCGACGGACGGATTTCACGGCATGGGTCGGGGTCAGTCTTTTGCCCTGATCATCGAAAAGCTTGCCTGCGAGCTGAGAAGGATGGGTTGCTGTCTTTCGGTTGCGCCGGGTCACTCTGTTTGAAGTAAGCTGAGCTTGGACCCGGTCCCAAAGGTCCAGAGCGACAATCCCTTCGTGCCGTCCCTCATAGAGCTGCTCTTTGTGTCGGATCTTGCCGATGTAAATCGGATTTTGGAGCAGGTTGTATAGTCGCCCGCGGGCAAAGGGTTTGCCAAATTGAACACTCCCCGACTCCAGCGTGCGTGTTTTGGTTTTGAGACCTTGTTCATCCGCATACATTTTGAGGCGTCGGACGCAGGCCAATTCGAGATATGCGGTGAACAACTTTCGAACTGTTTCGGCTTCCGGCTGGCAGATCACCAGTCCACTATCTGATTTGGGTATTGTCAGCGGAACGTCTGCTTAATCTGGCCTGACTACGGTAGGGGGATGCTCAAATCCCCCTTCCGCTACTTCAAGACATCGCCAGAGATCATTCAGCTCGCGGTGATGATGTACGTGCGCTTTCCACTGTCGCTCCGGAATGTCGAAGACCTGCTCCATGAACGCGGCATCGGTGTTTTC
>JBCCAA010000025.1:0-41322 GCA_039815055.1 Pseudomonadota bacterium
CGCCGTGTGCATGGCGGGGTTGAGGCGGAGGGTGGCGGCTTCGGGCGGGGTATCGCGCCTGCGAACCTCCTGCTCAGCATTCAGGCGCGGCGCAGCATAAAGGGCTGGCGCCCGTTTAGCGGTGAACTCCAGGAAGCCGTCGGGGTCCAACTCTACGAAACGTTCGGCGGCAACTTGAGTCAGTTCGGTTTCGTCCCCGTCAAATTCGTCGAGAAAGTTTCGGAAGCTGCGCGCTTCGCTGCGGACCATGGCGCGCTCAAGCATATCGGCTGCCACCTTGTCATGGCTGCGCGCTTTGGCTTCCAGCAGCGCAATCCGGCGTTTGACCATCTCGCGAATGGTCGGCGCGCGCTGGTATCGCTGGAGAAAGTCACGCAGCAGTGCCAGATCGTCTGTCACTTCTATGCCGTTCAGCCATTCTCGCGTGGCTTCACGCTGTATGCGCTCGCTGTCGGGCAAGTCGGCTTCTGTGCGGCCATCTGGGCGTATATTGCGCGCTGTCAGTGCGTTCAGGATGGACGGAAAGTCTGTGACGAGGGCGCTTTGCTCGCCGTAAAAATCGGGTGGTAGATCCTTGGCGGGATTGATGTCCTTGGTATGGGCGCAGACCAGTTTTTCCTCATCGAGGGCGAGTTTCGATTCGTAGGGTACCCAGCGCGATTTCAGGGCTGGCGGTGACCAGATCGTGACCACGGCCTTTGACGCCACGACATTGGCGATGATGACCTGTTCGAAGGTTTCGCCGGCGTTCAGTTCCGCGTCTGACCATGTTGAATAGCCCTCACGCCAAAGATCGCTCTCCAGCTGGAGCTTCGGACCGGGCAGTGCTCGTGCATATGAAATAAAAACGTCGGCCATGGTGTCCCCTCCGTGGTGGGCCACACCCTAACGCCATGACCCACCCTTGCAAGCGGGCTTGCCTTTGATGTGGCGGCGCAGCATGGTTTGGCGGATTGATACGATCCTGGTGCGGAGGGATGTGCCCCATGTTGACCCCGATATTGCGCGCGGGCGCTGCGATTTGCCTGTTGGCCGCGGCGGTTGTGCCGGCCTCTGCCCAGGCGGTCACGCCCATCCCTGAGGCCAGGCTGGCCACCGCCGAGGCGTTGATCGACCGGGCGCTGACCGGCGATGAAGTGGGCCTGCAATTCGTTGAGGATTTGACCACCGAAATCGGCCCGCGCCTGGCCGGCAGTGAGGCCGAGCGCCGGGCGCGCGACTGGTCTAGCCGGGAGCTGTCGGCCCTGGGCTTTGACGCCGTGCGGGTGGAGGGGT
Organism: Pseudomonadota bacterium; assembly: GCA_039815055.1. Lineage (GTDB taxonomy): Bacteria > Pseudomonadota > Alphaproteobacteria > Caulobacterales > Hyphomonadaceae > UBA5336. Next base: position 1,276 of record JBCCAA010000025.1, read on the forward strand.
TCGACATTCCATTCTGGTCGCGCGTGGTGGAGCGGGCGACGGTGGTCGGCCCCAATCCACAGACCTTTGTGGTGTCCGCGCTGGGCGGGTCTGCGCCAACGCCTGAGGGCGGTGTGACCGCTGAGGTCGTCCGGTTTGAAAGCCTGGCAGAGCTGACCGCGGCGGGCGAAGACGTGGTGGGCGGCAAGATCGTGTTCCTCGATGAGCCGATGCTGCGCACCATGGATGGCTCGGGCTATGGCGCGGCGGTGCGCAAGCGGCGCAGCTGTGCGGCGATGACAATGGCGCGCGGCGGGGCGGGGTGTCTCATCCGCTCGGTCGGCACGCAGGCGCGGCGGTTTCCCCACACCGGCATGATGGCGCGCAGCGGCGGCCCGATGGGCGAAGGTCCGGCGGCGGCCCTGTCGCCCCCCGATGCTGACCAGTTGACGCGGCTGTTGGAGCGCGGGCCGGTGACGCTGAACTTCGAAATCCAGGTCGAGACCGAGCGTGGTGCGCCGTCTGGCAATGTGATCGGCGAGCTGATCGGCTCCCAGCGGCCAGAGGAGGTGGTGCTGATCGGGTGTCATCTGGACAGCTGGGACATGGGCACCGGCGCGCTGGATGATGGCGCGGGCTGTGGGATTGTGGTCGGCGCAGCGCGTCTGATCGCCGATCTGCCGGAGCGGCCGGAGCGCACGATCCGCGTGGTGCTGTATGGGGCTGAAGAAGTCGGTCTGTTCGGCGGCGATGCCTATGCCCGGCGCCATGCAGCCGATCTGCCGAACCATATCCTGGCGTCCGAGAGCGATTTTGGCGCCGACCGGATCTGGCGGTTCGAAACCCGGTTTGGCGAAGGTGCGCTGCCCCATGCGCGGGCGCTGCAGGCGGTGCTGGCGCCCCTGACGATCATAGCGGGCAACAATGAAGCGCGCGGCGGGCCGGATATCGGTGTGCTGCGTCGCGGCGGTGTGCCGGTGGTGACACCGCGCCAGAACGGCAACGACTATTTCGACTATCACCACACGCCCGACGATACATTCGACAAGATCGACCCGTATGCGTTTCGCCAGAATGTGGCGGCCTATGCCGCGTTCACCTATCTGGTCGCCGACAGCGACTGGGACCTGCGCTCTGAAGCACCAACGCTGGGCACGGAATAACCGGTCATGACGGCGCCGAGGCGTGTGCGCACGTGCCTGGATACGGTGGCTTATGCCCTGGACCTGGCGGTTGAGCAGGCAGACACCGGGCATTGGCGCTGGGTCAGCGTGGCGCTTATTACCGCGCTTCAGGCCGCATGTGTCGCGGCCTTGTCGGGTTATCCGTCAGCTGAAGACGAAGATGTGACAGTGCCCGGCGATCCGGCCCAGATCGCCAGCTTGCAGACCCTGCTACGGCGGGTCGCCAGCACCGACTATCTGAGTGATCCCGAACGGCTGAAAGGGCAGGGCCGAGCGGTGGCCGATGCACTTGAGTTGCAGGCATTTCGCAACCAAGCGCTCCATGTTCCGGTCGATGGCTCGCCGGCGTCTTACGCGCAGGTTGAGGCTCTCATTCCAACTGCGATTGTTATCCTTCGCCATTTGATCCTCGATCAGCCCGCGTTTGACCCCGCGCCCCACGCCCAAACGGTCTCGCAGATCGAACACGCAATCGTGCGCCTGTCTGGGGGGAAACGTTAATTTGGCAGTCATGCCTTTCAGCGTAGTCTGGCGGGATGGTGGCAGCGGCGCGGTTCTTGATCATAGCGTCGGCGTTTTCGCTTCTGGCGGCAGCGCCGGACACGTTCACCGTTGATGAGGTTCGCGCGTTGGAGGCCGAAAAGGCGGCTGCGCAGGCCGAACTCGCGGCGCTTGAGTCCGCCGGCACCACGGTCAGCACCGATCTTGATACGCTGGAGCGGCAGATGATTGCCGCCGCCATGGAAAGCCAGCGCCGCGAAGAGCAAGCCACGATTGCCGAGCGCCGGCTGATCGATTTGCAAACCCGGTTACTCTCGACTCGCCAGTCGTTGATTGATGATCGGGCGTCACTGGAAGACCTGTTGGGACTGCTCGCAACCCAGGGCCGCGATACCCCGCCAGCACTGATCGTATCACCTGACCGCGCGAATGAGGCGGTGCGCCGTGCCATCGTCACCGGGGATGCCGGGCCGCGGCTGGCGGAGAAAGTGTCTGCGCTTGGGACAGAACTCGACACGCTGAACCGGTTGGAGCGCAGTATTCGTCGCGAGCGCGCCGAGCTGGAGGCGGCAGAAGCGGTACTGGATCTGAAACAGGCCGAAATCCTTAGGTTATCTGCAGCCAAGCGGGCAGCGTTTGAGAATGTCGCCGGAGATGTCGCGCGATTACGCGCGCGCGTGGACACGTTGGCGGCCCAGGCCGGGTCGTTGCGTGATCTGTTGGCCGACCTTGAAGCGACCGCGCCGCGTGTGCCTGGCACTAAGCCGTCGATCCGACCACGCCTTGCGGCCGTCACCCCGCCGCCGGGCACAACGCCGCCACAGCCGATCGCTTTGCCTGCGCCAGACCCCGACATGCGCCCCCTCGGCGAAGCACAGCTTGGCGGGCTCGCACGCCCGGTGACAGGACTGGTTTCAGTGGGATTTGGCGACCGTTTGCCGGGCGGAGGCCGCTCAGAAGGCATTTACACACAGACACGGCCCGAGGCGCAAATCGTAGCACCTGTTGACGGTCGCATTGAGTATGCTGGACGTTTTCGCAGTTATGGTGAAATGTTGATCTTGCGGACAAGTGATGACTACCATGTTATATTGAGCGGAATGGGCCAGATTTACGGTTCTGTCGGCCAGTCTGTGCGTGCAGGCGAACCGATAGGCCAGATGATGACCCGGACCGAGCCGCCGCCTGAGCTGTATATGGAGCTTCGGCGAGGCGACGGATCGATGGATCCGGCCAGTTGGATGAAACGCGGGCGATGATCCCGGTAGGAAGGAGTATGCAAATGCGGGCAATGCTGACGGGAGCGGCCATCGGCGTCGTCATGGGTGGTCTTGCAGTTGGTGTGTCCAGCTTTGCATGGCCGGACTCAGCGGCGAACTCACGCAACTCCACTTATCAGCAGCTGGACCTGTTTGCAGAAATCCTGGCGCGCGCGCGCGCCGACTATGTTACTGAGATTGACGAAGCTGACGCGATGGAAGCGGCCATTGATGGCATGCTGACATCGCTGGACCCCCATTCCAGTTATTTATCGCCCGATGATTTCCGCTCCATGCAAGTGCAAGCCTCCGGTGAATATGGCGGCCTCGGCATTGAAGTGACCATGGAAGATGGCTTTCTAAAAGTTGTCACGCCCATGGATGACACGCCTGCCAGCGAAGCCGGCATTGAAAGCGGCGACCTTCTGACGGCAATAGATGGCCGCCCGATCATCGGTCAGACGCTGTCAGATGCGGTGAAAGACATTCGCGGCCCGGTTGGCTCTGAGATTACATTGACGGTTCTGCGCGAAGGTCAGGATACGTTTGACGTAACGCTGGCGCGTGAAGTCATCCGGCCAAAGTCTGTGACCTGGAAAACCATTGAAGACGATATCGCCTATCTGCGTGTGTCTACCTTCAATGAGCGTACGACGGATCTGCTCGAAGAATCGATTTCCGGCATCAAGACGGACATCGGTTCGCGCCCGGCAGGCATTGTTCTGGATCTGCGAAACAATGGCGGCGGTCTGCTCGACCAGGCTGTATCGGTGAGCGACAAGTTCCTGTCCGGCGGCGAGGTGGTCTCCACCCAGGGTCGGCGGGCTGCAGATATTGAGCGTTACAACGCTCGCGCCGGGGAAGAGTTCCGCGGCGTGCCGATTGTCGTGCTGATCAATGGCGGGTCTGCGTCGGCGTCAGAAATCGTCGCTGGCGCTTTGCAGGACCGTGACCGCGCCACCGTACTGGGCATGACCAGTTTCGGCAAAGGCTCGGTTCAGACCGTTATTCCGCTCGGTGCTGAAAAAGGCGCCATCCGGCTGACCACGGCGCGCTATTACACGCCCGCAGGCCGTACGATCCAGTCCAGCGGCATTGATCCTGATCTGGAAGTTTCCCAGCGCCGGGTGTCTGCCGAAGAACTGGAATCGCTTCGCCGGTGGTCTGAAGCTGACCTTCCAAACGCCCTCGACAATGAAAATGGCGCGGAGCGCGAAGGCCCGCATGTGCCGGAAGACCAACCGCCCGTCGACTATGAGGGCGAAGATTACCAGCTCGACCGTGCGGTAGAGGTTATTCGCGGCGTTTATCGCCGGGCTGACCTGCCGAATGCCGGATAAGTCAAACTTCCGGCATTTTCTCCACAGATCTTAAAGATGCTTTGCCGGTTGTTAACTGGTTTAGGGCATCGAATACGCCTCCCTTTCTGGCAATCGGGCCGGTCAAACGAGGCGACATATGTCCACAAGGCGCACCGAATCTCCGTCGGTCTTCAAGACGGCACTGATCCATTCCGGATTGGCCGCTCTGACCTTCGCCGCAATCGCGGGCACGGGCGGTGCAGCCATTCAGTTGGCGGGTGATCCGCGCGATGCGGGCCCCAGTATGGACATGGCGATGTTCGACGATCCGAATGCGCCAACTGACCTCCAGTTGAAGACCCGCTTTGCCGAACGTGACCGCGCGAGCCTGCAACTCGCCGCCATGATGCCCGCTGAGACTGCCGCGCTGCCAGCCGAGCCGAGCCTTGGTATTGGCTATCCCCAGGGTGCCGGTCCCAGTGCCGCCGTCCAGCCTGCATCTGCTGCCTCTGTCGCTTCGGACATGCCGGAAGGAGTTCGGATCAATGGGCGCACCGTGTTCCCAGGTGAAGCCCTCAGCGATGTGATGGAACTTGGTGAGTTACCAACATCGCCGCTGCAAGGACTGCACGCGCGCAACAGCAACGGATTTTTGCCGATTGTCGCTGAGGACGGCCAGACGATCTCAGAGGCGTATGCGCGCCCGCATGTCGCGCGTCCTGGCCAGCCAACAGCCTCGATCATTCTCGGCGGCCTGGGTATCAACTACACCCATACCAAGTCGGCCATCGAAGAACTGCCACCGGAAGTCACGCTGTCGTTCGCCGCCCATGCCCGCGGCTTGCAGACGTGGATCAAACGGGCCCGCGATGCTGGCCATGAAGTACTGATCGAATTGCCCCTGGAGCCGATGGAACCTGGCCGTGTGCGGCTTCATGCCCACACCCTGAAAAGCGCCGCCGATGCAAGTGACAATCAGACCAATCTGGAGCGGATCCTGGCGCTGGGCCACGGCTATTTCGGCGTTATGAATTTTCAGGGCGACAAGTTCATCACCAACACCGATGCTGCGGTCGACATGTTCAAAGCGCTGAATGCCCGCGGTGTGGCCTTTGTTGAAGATGGGAACCTACCGGGCTCGACGCTTCGAGATGCTGCCGGTGAGGCGGGCGCAAGCTATTCGCGCGCCAATTTCGTCATCGATGCCCGCATTGATGCGGACTCCATGCGGGGCCAACTCCAGGCACTGGAGGCCGAAGCGCTATCCTCCGGCCAAGCGCTTGGCACCGCCATCGCCTATCCGCTAACCATCGATATCGTAATGGAATGGACAAATCGTCTGGAGCAGAAAGGGATCGTTCTCGCGCCGGCATCCAGCCTGCAGGCCGTTCCCGCGCCGGTAACGCGCGATGTAACGATGATGGATGCGCCGGACGAGGCCGCAAAGCTTCCCTAATCGGCGCGCGCCTATAACCTAGCAGCCATGACAGACTTGAAACGTGACCCTGCGCGGTATCGCCCCAATGTGGGCCTCGCTCTATTTTCCAAAGCCGGACATGTGTTCGTCGGCCGGCGGATCAATGGCCGTGGCCCGTTCCAGTGGCAAATGCCACAAGGCGGGATCGACGAGGGCGAGAATTCAGCTGACGCTGCGCTTCGAGAGCTGGACGAGGAAGTGGGCGTATCCACCAATCTGGTCGATGTGCTCGAAGAAACCAGCGACTGGCTTTACTATGATTTTCCGCCCGACCTGTTGCGGCGCCTGCCGGGGCCCTATCTCGGGCAGCGGCAGAAATGGTTCGCGCTGCGCTTTCGCGGCTCAGACAGCGATGTGCGTCTGGATCGACATACCCCGGAGTTTGATGCCTGGCGCTGGGCGCGGCTTGAAGAAACGCCCGATCTGATTGTTCCGTTCAAGCGCCCCGTCTATGAAGCGGTCGCCCAACGTTTTGGGGCCTGGACGGAACCTGTGAAAGCCTGATCCGGCGTCCCTGGCATTTGGGAGACTGGGATATCGAGGTCGCGGGTAATCGGCGCGGTCGCGTCGCTGCAGGCCATCGCGTTGATCGCAACCAGGGCGGCAAGGCGGGTCAGAAGACGTTTCATCTGGGTGGGGTCTTCAGGTAAAGTGGCGTGTCGATTGCGTCGACAAGGGCAGCGCAGACCGGGGAAGGGCCAAGGGCATGGCTGAAGATCGCAACATCACAGAGCTCCTTCGAGCTTCCGATATGTTCATTGGCCTCACCGAAAGCGCATTGGCGGTCCTGGCAGAACGTGGCCACACAAGACCTATGGCGCGCGGCGAAGTGTTGTTCAGCGTCGGTGATGAAAGCGATGCCTTGTTCATGGTGCTTGAGGGGCGCGTCGTACTCAGCCGATTTACCAGTGAGGGCAAGGAGATTGCCCTGGCGGCAATGGAGCCCGGTGGCGTGTTCGGGGAGCTGTCGCTCATCGATGGCGAGCCGCGATCTGCCGATGCTAGTGTGGTGGAGGCGGGCACGCTCTATGTGCTCGATCGCGCGGCTTTTCAGAACGCCTTGGCCGCCGAACCGTCGATCGCCTTGTCAATGTTGGAAGTGTTGAGCCAGCGTCTGCGCGCAACCAACCGGCTGGTTGAAAGCGTGTCGTTCCTTGAGCTTGGCCCACGCCTGTCTCGGCTGTTGCTGATCCTGGCGGCGCGCGGGGACCGTTTAGACAGCGGTGAGATCATGTTACCGGCGAGATATACGCAAACCGAGCTTGCAAAACGCATCGCTGCCAGCCGGGAAAGTGTGTCCAAACAAATCGCGAAATGGACAAGAGACGGCGTGCTGCGCAGCCAGGATGGCCGGCTCGTCCTGGCCGACGTCGAGCGCATCAATCTGTGGGCTGACGATATGGACCTGGAGCTTTAAGCCGAACCTCGCCGCATGGGGCGAGGTCGCAAAGGCCCCAAATCAAACCGCACCAGAGCCCTGATCCCGATACATCACGAAGGGCGAAACCCCACAGTTTGAGATCAAACAAATATGGCGCACCCATCAGGATTCGAACCTGAGACCTCTGCCTTCGGAGGGCAGCGCTCTATCCAGCTGAGCTATGGGTGCTGGCCGAGGCGTGTCGTTAGCTGAAATTCTCGCCCGGTGCAATCAGGCTGGCTCATCGGTCAGAGGTGTCGGCATTTTCCAGGCGAGATAGGCAGACGGTAGGGTTAAAACGATCAAAAGGGCGCCCCAAAAAATACTGTTCCAACGATCGCCCGTCGTGGGTCGCCAAAGGCCGCTGAGCCGCTCAGCATCAGTAACGAGGAACATGTAGAATAGGCCGAGCAGGGTCATGCCGCCGAACAGATGGTGGGCAAAGGTGTGGGCGCGCCGCCGCATGTCCAATTCAAACTCATCCAGCAAGCAGATTTCCTCGCCACTGATGCGCTGGAGATAGCTGGGCATCAGCAAAACAAAGCATATGAGCGCCACAAGGATCGTCACGAAGCCAATGAGGTACAGAGGGTGCAGGCCTGGATAGTCTGTGCCGAGCAACAGCAGGGTCACACACTCCACCGGATACAGCACCAGGGGTGCGGTGGTGAGGGACCGCGTGCGCGCCGGATTTCATTCCGCCGGTCCATCGCTGCTCGGCTTACTGTAGCACATCATTCTTTGTCTCTGGCTTTTAGGGCAGCCACCTGCTGGGACAGGTTGGCCAGCGGGGTCAGCGAGAAAATCATCTCCACGGGCAGTTCGAAGAATGCTGCCATGCGCAAAGCCAGATCGAGGCTGGGATTGTAGTCCCCGCGCTCAATGTAGCCGACGGTTTGATAGTTGATGCCCAAGGCCTCCGAGAGCGCTTTACGCGACAAGCCGCGTTCCGTGCGCAGCATGGCAACCCGATTGTGGATCTGATCCGTCATGATATTTATATAGTACAAAATGTTGTGTATATACAACATAAATGTATATACATTCGCCTCACCCTTTCGATTAAGGCCTTGGCGTTGACTTAGGATATCGACAGGATGATCGTTTAAGCCTTCATTAGGAGGTGGGCTGGGCAAAGTGCCCCTTGGCCAGACATTGGCCGGAACGTGGAGAGGCTGAATGACTATGTTTCAAAAATCCCTGATGGCGGGCAGCGCGGCGCTGACCTTGATGCTGGCAGCGTGCACGCCTGGTGAGGGCGCAGATGCACCCGCTGAGCCGGTCGCCGATGACCCGGCGGCTGAAGCGCCGTCCGATCCCGTCGACGAGGCCCGCGAGGATATTCCACCGCTCGGCCAGCCAGCGCTTTGGACCGTGGCCGATGAAGACACGACCATTCACATGTTTGGCACGGTCCACATTCTCAAGCCGGAAACCGAGTGGCAGACCGATGAACTGGATGCTGCCCTGGACGCAGCCGATGCGATTTATTTCGAAGCCGATGTGTTGAGTGAAGAAGCCGCCTTGCAGATGGCGACGCTTGTGCCTCAACTTGGCGTATTCACCGACGGTACGACCCTGTCCAGCCTGCTGGACGAAGGCCAGCTGAAGGAAGTGGAAGAGGCGGCTGCCATCGTGGGCGTTCCGATGGCTGCGATTGAACCGCTGAAGCCCTGGCTCGCAACGGTTCAGATGTCGGTCCTGGGTCTTCAACAGCAGGGCTATGACGCCGGGTCGGGTGTTGAAGTCATCCTCACCCAGTTTGCAGATGAAAATGACCTGGAGACGCGGTTCCTCGAAACGGCTGAAGAACAATTGCAGTTCTTCGCGGGGCTGCCCATGGAGGATCAGGTGGACTTCCTGGTCACCTCCTCCATCCAGATTGAAGACAGTCCAACCATGCTGGATGATTTGGTCGAAGAGTGGGCCACCGGCGATATCGATGACCTTGCCCTGATCATGTCAGCGCCCGATGTGATGGGGTCTGATGCGGTCTACGATGCGCTGCTGGTTGATCGCAACGAAACCTGGACCACACAGATCAAGGGCCTGCTCGACGCCGAGGCGGGAACATTCGTCTATGCTGTGGGCGCCGCTCACCTGGCCGGTGATGACAGCGTCGTGGCCATGCTGCGCGCCGATGGGCTCGAGGTAACCGGTCCTTAAGTCTTGGGGGGCCGTGCGGCGATCACCGCGTCGATCTCCACAACACGCCGGGCTTCTTCCAGGTGAAGAAGCTCGGTCATCTTGCCATTCACCTTGATAACACCCTTGCCGGCGTTTTCAGGGGCGTTGAAGGCGTCAATCACATCTCGCGCGTGGGTGACATCGGCTTCGGCCGGTGAGAAAACGTCGTTCGCGATGTCGATTTGGCTCGGATGGATCAGGGTCTTTCCGTCAAAGCCGAGGTCTCGTCCTTGCTCGCTTTCTGCAATGAGACCGGCCTCGTTCTCTATATCGTTGAAGACGCCATCCAGGGCGATGAGGCCATAAGCACGCGCGGCGGCGATGGTAGCACCAAAACTGTATTGAAAGACGGCACGGTCGGCGGTGGGGCTGACCCGTAGCTCCTTGGCCAAGTCATTGGTGCCCATGACAAAGCCTTGCAGGCGCGTGCGGCCGACGGCTTCGGCTATTTCCTGCAGGTTCAGGATCGCTTTGGGCATTTCGATCATAACCCATAGGCCCGTGGCGTCTGATGCGCCAGCCCGCGTCATGGCGTCATTCAGCCGATCCACATCGCCGCCATCGATGACTTTGGGCGCAAGAATGCCATCTGGCCCGGCGGCCGCTGCCGCTTTCATGTCATCGAGTCCCCATTCGGTGTCGAGGCCGTTGATGCGAATGATAAGTTCGCGCGGGCCATAGCCTCCAGCGCGGACAGCGGCGGCAACAGCGTCTCGCGCGTCAGACTTGGCTTCTGGCGCCACGGCATCTTCAAGGTCGAACACCAGCGTGTCGGCGGGCAAAGACTTCGCCTTTTCCAGCGCGTTGGGCCTGGCGCCAGGCAAATACAGCACCGAGCGGCGAGGGCGATGGGTGGTTTGGGTCATGGGGGGCTCCGGTCTGGCGAATTGTTGCTGCCGAAAGGGCTGCCTTGTCCAGACCGCCAGCCCGCGTGGCAGTCTTTTGAGCTGATGACCGATGTCGCCTATAGTGAAACACTTGGCATCGGAGGCTCCCATGACGTATTTGCTCGGCTACATCAAACTCATGCTTTTGCTGGGGGCGACCGCAGCGCTGTATCCGCTGCTGCATGTGATCTGGGTCGGCGCTCTGCCGGCGAATTTGATGGAAGTCGTCGCAACCCTCGCCGTGCTGGCTGTGTTTGGCCTTCTGGTCACCCTGATAAGCCTGCCAGGCCGCCCTCCCGCCGACAAACAGCCTACAGCCTAGAACCCGTACGACACATTCAACTTCAGGATAGAGTCCTGGTTTTCATTGCTGTCCGGCGGGTCGGTTTCGTATCGGAACTCATAGGATACTCCAGTGCGGATGCCGCGCGAGACGTCAAAGCTCAACGCTGATGATGACACCAGAAACGCCGATGGCTCCGACGCGGTCAGCCGCACATCCTGTTCGGCCACGATGTCACCCGGGATCAGCCAATCCACATCAAGCGCCGAATAGAGCACCCACTCGCCGCGAGTCTCATCTGTGTCGGCTTCGCGTGTGAACCGGTAACCCGGGCCGATCTGGCCTTTGATGGTCAGGTCGTCGCGCTCGACGAAGTTGCGCCCGGTGCCGCCACCCAGAAAGGTCCGTCGGTCAAACCCGGAAAAGGCGTTTTCATCATGGGAGGCGCGAACATAGCCGTGGAAAAAATCGGTGATGTTGGCGTCCACCTGATAGGCAAAGCCCCAGCGTCGCTGGCTCGTATTGCCATTGTTTTCCGCTGTATCGGCATAGGCTTCAAACTGGTCCACACGGCCCTCGGCGGCTCGGTCCATTTTCAATTTCATGCCAAAAGCAGACGTATCAGTGTTGCCATCAGTGGTGCTGGCCGACACTGCGATGCGGCCTTTCCAGTCGCGAAAATAGTCGAATTGCGGCGGGCGATAGCCCTGCACGGTTGATCCAGTCAGGGTGAGCGCAGGCTCCACCACAGGCGACGCTAGCAGCGCGAGAAGCGCGTCGATTTCGCCTGTAAACTCAGGGTAAGTCAGCTTTGCGGCTGCGACGACAGCATCGACATCGGCAATGTCCTCGCCGTCGCGGGCGGCCACACTGATCATGCGGTAAACGGCCTGGGGCAGAGCGTCTTCAACCTGCTCGCTCGCCTCCACGACCGAAGCTTCGGAAGCGGCAAGAAGACAAAACTCGAACATCGAAGACTCTACCTTTTGTACACAATTACCAATCCACGGCTAAGTATCTGTGGTCGCCCGGTCAACCGCGACTCCCTATAAAACGATAATCGTTCAAGGTCGCATTAACTTACAGGCCGCGCAGGCGACCTATTTGCCCGCTTCCGTCCAGCCGCCCTTTGGCGTTTGCTGGAAATATCGGCAGGTCAGCCCTGCATCCTTGGCAGCCTTGAACTGGGTGCGGGCGGTGGCGCGCACCTCCTGGTCTCGGCCATCAAACATCACCATACACCGCTGGAACGGCGCATTTGGTGGCGCTTCGTACCCGTCTAGCAGGAGGAGGGCGTCGGCGCCGTTGGCATTGTCGAGCCCGCCGGAAATCAGGATGGGCTGGCGCGCGGCATTAAGGCCTTCCGCCTCAGCCTGGCCATGGGGAAGAAAGCTCTGGTCCGAATACGTCCACAGCCCCTCGTCGAGCTGCGCCCGCCGCGCCCCATTTTGGCTGACGGCAAGCACATTCCATCCCCGTTCAAGGCATTTCTCAAGCAAGGGGCCGGCCGCGCGCTCCGGCCCCGTCTTTTCCAGATGGTAGAACCACCATTCGGGGGCATCACTCATGTTCTGCTCTGCCTTCAGCCGCCATCTCTTCTCGTTTGGCGGAATCCTTCCAGAAATCTGGAGCGAGCTCGCCGATTGCCAGCAATCTAAGCTGTTCGATGCCTTTTGGACTTATCCACCCGGACCGTACAGGAGGGTAAAGAAGCTCGAGTTGGAAGACCGCTAACTGTAATGCTTCCACTTCCGCGTCTTTATGGCCGACAGAGATAAAATCATCCCATTCCCAAATGCCGCTTTCATCCTCCTCGATAAAACGAAGGATAAGCGATTTGGCTGCTTCGGGTGTCATTTACCCCTCATAATTATCCGCGATCCAGCGGCTGAGCAGGCGTGGACCAAAGCCTGAGGCCCAGCTTGGGTCCGTCGGTGGTTTCTCGCCCTCGCGCCACGCGACGCCGGCAATATCGATATGTGCCCATTTGGTGCCGGTCTCGATGAAGCGTTGCAGAAACTGCGCGGCCGTGATCGAGCCCGCGGCCCGCCCGCCTATATTGCGCATGTCTGCAAAGCGCGACTTCAGAAGCTTGTCATAGCGCTCGCCGAGCGGCATGTGCCAGACGGTTTCGCCGGAGATCCTGCCGGCGGCCTGAAGCTCGCTGACGAGGCCGTCATCATTGGAGAACACGCCAGCATGTTCATGGCCCAACGAGATAACGATCGCGCCGGTCAGAGTGGCAAGATCGACGATGGCTTTCGGCTTGTACTCCTTCTGGGCGTACCAGAGCACATCGGCCAGCACGAGACGGCCTTCGGCGTCTGTGTTCTGAATCTCGATGGTCTGACCTGAGGCGGAGGTGAGGATATCGCCGGGCCGGATGGCGTTGCCGTCAGGCATGTTTTCCACCAGGCCGATCAGGCCGACGACATTGGCCTTGGCCTTGCGTTTGGCAAGCGCGAGCATGGTGCCCGTCACGGCGGCTGCGCCGCCCATATCGCCTTTCATGTCTTCCATGGACGCGCCGGGCTTCAGGGAGATGCCGCCGGTGTCGAAGCAGACGCCTTTGCCCACCAGAGCCAGCGGGGCATCGCCAGTCTTGCCGCCATTCCATATCATAACCGCAAGCTGGCTCTCCCGGATTGAGCCTTGGCCGACTCCAAGGAGGGAGCCCATGCCAAGGTCTGTCATTTCTTTTTCGCCGAGGATTTTAACTTCAAGCCCATGGGCCTCAAGTTCCTTGGCGCGCGCGGCGAAGTTTTCCGGATAGAGCACATTTGGTGGCTCGTTCATCAGATCGCGCGCCAGCAGCGTGCCTTCGGTGTCCGCGTCATGGGGCTTGAACGCGGCCCGCGCCGCTTTCTCGTCTTCGGTGACCAGTGTCAGTGTTTTGAGGCTTGGCTTGTCGGCGGGTTTCAGCTTGGTGAAATAGCTGTCGAAGCGATAGGCGGCGAGTTTCGCGCCAGCACCAGCCGCCGCCGCATGCTCAGCCTCGTCTACGGCAAGGGAAAGGGATTTGAACCCGCTCATCGCCTGGGATTTCACCAGGCTGGCAGCAATCCGCTCAAACGTGGCGCCGGTTCGCTCACTCGCCTTGCCGCCGCCCACGAGCACCACACGGCGCGTTTCAACCGTCTTGGGCATAACGATGACAGCGTTCTGGCCCAGTTTGCCGCTGAAACGCTCTGCCGCCAGGGCTTCGGTGAGCAAGCCACCACTGGCATCGTCCAAATCCTTGGCGCTGTTTGGCAATTTTGCGCCGTCATCGATGATGATTGCCTGGATGTCGGCCTCTGCAGACGCCTTAAAATTGATCTTCATGTGCTAAGAACTCCGTTTGACCGCAACCTAACCATCGACGCGGTGGGTTCAACTCGCTAATTGGAGAATCAGGGTCGCTCGCTCAATTGGCCCTGCCACTTTCACCGCGCAAAGGTGTGTCCTAGACGGCCCATGACCCGCATCCAGACCTACCTGTTTTATGAAGTGTTCCGCACGGTGGTGATAATCGTCGGCGGTTTGGCCCTGCTGGCTCTACTGGCCCAGGGTCTGTCGCAAACCGATCTGATCATCGAGAATCGCCAGTCGGCCTTCACCTACTTCTATGTGGTGATGCTGGGCGCGCCCCAGGTGATCTCCTTGCTGACGCCGCTGGCACTTTTCATTGCTTCAGTCTGGTCGCTGAACCGGATTCACAAGGACAGTGAAATTGTGGTTGCCCAGGCCGCCGGCATGTCGCGCTGGCAGGTGGCTTCGCCGATCATCCGCCTGGCAGTTTTTGCTGCGGTGGCGCATCTGGTCATCAATCTCTGGGTTCAACCTACCGCCCAGCGCGTCTTGCGTGAGAATGTGGCCGATATCCGCGCCGATCTGGTCGCCACGGTGGTGCAGCCTGGCCAGTTCCGTCAGGCTGACGATCAGCTGACCGTGTATGCCCGCGAGTCCCGTGGAGGTGAGCTGTATGGCATGCTGATTTCAGATGCCCGCGATCCGCGCGAAGCCACCGACATCCTCGCCCAGACCGGGACCGTGGTTGAGATTGACGGCAAGCCCGCCATTATTCTGCGCGATGGGCAATTCCAGACCGTGGATGAAAACGGGTCGCTCTCTATCCTGGATTTCGAACAGCATGCCTTTGATCTCACACCGTTCATGCAGGAGGATTCCAATGTCGTGCTGAAAGGCTCCGACAGGTATCTGTACGAGCTGTTTTTCATCGACACGAAAGACTATCTCGAAGTGCGCAACGAGCTGTCATTCAAAGCCGAAGCCCATGCTCGGCTGACACTGCCGCTGATCAATATCACCATGGCGCTTTTAGCCGTCGTGGCCGTAATCGGCGGAGATTTTTCGAGGCGGGGCTATGGGCGCAGGATTTCGATCGCAACGACGGTCGCCCTTGTGTTGGTTGTGGTGCAGATCAGTCTGCCATCGGCGGCGGCCGACGATGCCGCGCTGAACGCGGTTCAATGGGCGGTTCCTTTGATCAGCATCGCCGTGCTGTGTTGGATGGCGTTCGTGAAAGGCAAAAGCAAATCGACGGGCCGCGGGCGCAGGTTCCTGCTGCGTGACCGGATTGACGGCGCTGAGAGTCCGGCATGATCGGCTCTCGGATACAGCGCTATATTTTTTCCCAGTGTGTGCAGGGTCTCGGTCTGGTGCTGGGCATTTTCATCCTGGCCATCATGCTTGTCGATGTGGTCGAGCAGGTGCGGACCGTGGGGGGAGATGTAGATCTCAGCCTGACAATGGCGGTGCAGCTTTCGTTGATGAAACTGCCGATGCTGATCGAACAGACACTGCCCTTTGCGTTGCTCGTGGCGTCAATGATTGCCTATTCGCGCCTGAACCGCCGGGCAGAGCTGTCGATCATTCGCGCCAGTGGGATGTCCGCCTGGCGTTTCCTTGCTCCGATCATCGTGCTTGCGGGATTGGTGGGCGTGTTTGCCGTTGCGATCCTCAATCCTCTGGGCGCGGCGTTGACCGCTGAGTTTGAAAACACCCGCGAAAACCTGATCCGCGAGGGTGCGCCGGGGATGATCACCAACGTGGCCGGTGAGAACGTCTGGCTGCGCCAGGGCGACCAATCGCGCCAGATCGTGATTTACGCCGAGCGGGTCGAAGACGGCGCGATCCTGCACAATGTGAAAATGCTGGTTGAAGAGCGGATGGTCGTGAACGGTGAACCGACCGACACGTTCGAGTTTATCCGCCGGATTGATGCAGAACGCGCCCTGATCCGCGATGGATTCTGGCAGCTGGAAAATCTGGTGGAGAACGTGCGAGGTCAGTCGCCGGTTGACCATGCCTACCTGTCGATTCCGACAGACCTGGACGCCGACAGCTTGCTCAATCGGTTCGCGTCACCTTCAACAATCGGGTTCTGGGACCTTCCGCGCTTCATCAACCAGACCGCCGCTGCCGGGCTTGATGCCTCGCGCTACAAGATGCGCTATTGGGGCTTGTGGTCGGCGCCGATCCTTTTTGTCTCAATGGCCTTGATTGGTGCGATTGTGTGTTTGCGGCTGTCTCGGCTTGGCGGCACGTCCCAGTTGATTGCGACCGGCGGACTGGCCGCTATCGGGCTGTTCTTCATGACCCAGGTGTCGTCGAGCCTGGGCGCAGCCGGCGCCGCGCCGCCAGCCATTGCGGCGTGGTCACCGGCTTTGTTCGCCTTGTTTGTCAGCCTGTCCGTATTGGCCTATCGGGAAGATGGTTAGCGGCGGCGAACCGGGTTTGCGATGACGATCTTTGCGTCTTCGGGCAAGCCGAGTTCTTCGTAGGTCCAACTGACTGTGGTGCCATCACGCAGATATGCCCGGCAATTGTCGTCGCGGATCCGGTCCAGTTCGATATGGAAATGGTCGTCATGGCGGTTCACATCGACGTGGAAGTTGCCTTCATCTGTGCAGCCATTGCTGGTCACCCGGTAGGTGATCGCCTCACCGGCGATTTCGGCGCCATACACCGTACCGGCGCCGCCACGGTCAACGCTGGCGGTGAAATCGGCGCCGTCACCATCAGCATCAATCACGATGCAAGCGGACAGTAGAGGAAGACACATCAGGGAGGTTGCGAGTGCAGATCGGGCCATTGCGAGTACCTTTCATATTGACATTCAATAATTGATGTTATTGTTTATCAATATTGCGCCGTCAAGGCTCTTCCTGATTCCAAGACCTGCCCCTGGAGAACTGAACCATGTCCCTGAAAACGCTTTTGATTTCCGGCGGCGTTGCCGCTTGCGTCGTGGTTGCAGCCTGCGCCGTTTCGACCACGCAGTCCGCTTTTGCCGATACATCCGGCGTGGATGTGGACATTGATGGCATCACCGGCCTGGATGTTTCTGCCGGCATGCGCGTCGAATATGAGGTCAGCGATGTTTACGCGGTTGAGCTGGAGCTTCGCCGCGGCGACATCGATGATGTGCGGATCGAGCGCAAAGGCGACACGCTTCACATAGGCCGTGAGAACAAGGGCTGGATGGGCTGGGGCGACAGTGTTGAGGCCACAATCACCGTGCTTGGTCCGAACCTGACCGAGATTGACGTGTCCTCTGGGTCTTCGACCCAGGTTGAAGGGCTATCTGGCGACGATCTCGAAATTGATTCCTCGAGCGGGTCGTCCCTGCGCGTTAGCGGCACCTGTGAAGATCTGGAAGCTGGCGCCTCTTCGGGTGCGTCGGTCAATGCGAGCAACCTGACCTGCAAGCTGGGCAACCTCGATACGTCGTCCGGTGCCTCGCTGGCCGTTACCGTTACCGATTTGGTGAATGCTGATGCCTCATCCGGCTCCAGCATCTCGGTGCAGGGCGGTGCCCGCAGCGGCGATATCGACAGTTCATCAGGCGCGTCTGTCGCCGTGGCGCCTGCAAAGCTCTAATCGATCTCGAAATCGCCGGGGCGACAGCCCGGGTCCGGCCAGTTTGGCGCGATGTCTTCCAGTGCGCCTCGCACAAGGCGCGCTATCATGGCGTTGCGCCGGGTGCGGCTGTCTGCCGGAACGATGTACCAGGGTGCATGTTCGGTTGAGCAGCGGTTTACCGCGGTTTCATAGGCGTCCATGAAGTCCGGCCAGAGCTTTCGGTCTTCAAGGTCGTTGGGATTGAATTTCCAGCGCTTGTGAGGCTCGCTGAGCCGCTCGCCCAGCCGCTCGGCCTGTTCCTCATAACCAACATTCAGCATGCATTTGACGATCACCGTGCCGGTGTCGGTCAGCAGTTTCTCGAACTGGTTGATCTGCTCATAACGCGCGTCAATTACGTCTTTCGGCGCAAATTCGCGCACTTTCACCACCAGCACATCCTCATAATGGGAGCGGTCAAAGATGCCTATGAAGCCTTTCGGCGGCACTGCGTCATGGATGCGCCACAAATAGTCGTGGGCCAGCTCCTGCTTGGTTGGCGCCTTGAACGCGCGCACCTTCAGGCCGAGCGGTGAAGTGAGCGCGAACACTTTGCGGATGGTGCCCGATTTGCCCGCGCAATCCATGCCTTGGAGGATCAAAAGCACCGAATGCTTGCCCGCAGCATAGAGCTTGTCCTGCAGCTCATCGATGACGGCGGCGTCTTCTTCCAGGCTGGTGCGCGCCTCTTTCTTGTCTTCGAACAGTGTCTCGTCGCGGCTTGGATGGTCTGAAAGCTCAAAGCGTTTGCCCGGCTTTGCGATCAACCGCTCGCGGACCTGGTCTATGGTGGGGTGTGTCATGACGTGTACGTGTCCAAATCAAAAAGCCCCGCCAGTCTGGCAGGGCTTTTCCGATAGCTCAAGAAACTCAGGTGCTTATGAGGAGTAGTATTCCACGACCTGAGACGGTTCCATCTGAACCGCGTAGGGCACATCGGCCAGTTCCGGGATGCGGATATACGTCGAGGTCATCTTCTTGGGATCGACTTCGAGATACTCCGGCAAATCGCGTTCGGCCGAGCCGAGCGCTTCCAGGACCAGTGCCATGGATTTCGACTTTTCGCGCAATTCAACCACATCGCCTGGCTTCAGGCGGTAGGACGGAATGTTGACCTTCTGGCCGTTCACCTTGACGTGGCCGTGGTTCACGAACTGGCGCGCGGCAAAGATGGTCGGCACGAATTTCGAGCGGTACACGAAGGCGTCCAGGCGGGACTCAAGCAGGCCGATCAGGTTCTCAGCCGTGTTGCCTTTCCGGCGGGCTGCTTCCTCATAGGTGCGACGGAACTGTTTTTCCGTAATGTCGCCATAGTGGAATTTCAGCTTCTGCTTGGCCATGAGCTGCATGCCATAGTCAGAGACTTTCTGGCGGCGGCCCTGGCCATGCTGGCCCGGCTTGTACTGACGCTTGTTGACCGGAGATTTGGGGCGACCCCAGATGTTTTCACCGACACGGCGGTCGATCTTGTACTTCGTCGTATGACGACGTGACATGTATTACCTCAATTGTTCAGCGCGCCCCGGCAACACGTCGATAGTGAGTGCTGCGATCTCAACGGCGGTAGCGTGCCAACCCGTCTTCTCAAGGCGGCGGATAAACGTGAAAAACGCGCGCGCGTCAAGTTGTAAACCTACAGCCCACTACACAGGTGCCCGCCATCCACTTCAAGGCAAGCGCCGGTCATATAGGCCGAGGCGCCTGAGGCCAGCAGCAGGAGTGGACCGGACAGGTCGTCCATCTCGCCCCATCGGCGCTGGGGCACGCGCTTTTTCATGGCCTGACCATAGTCGCTGGCGAGGAATTCGCTGTTGATATTGGTGTCGAAATAGCCCGGTGCGATGGCGTTGACGCGGATGCGGTGGCGCGCCCAGTCCAGCGCCAGAACCTTTGTCAGGTGCAGGATGGCGGCCTTGGAGCTGGCATAGGCAGCAGACCCGGCAGCCGGGCGGAAACTTGTGATCGAGGCGATATTGATGATCGATCCACCATTTCCGGCCGCGATCATTGCGCGCGCAGCCGCCTGAGCCACGAAGAACGCGCCATGGACGTTGACGCCATAGGTCCACCGAAATTCGTCGGCGGGCGTATCGATGGAGCGCGAGTCGCCCGCCACGCCGGCATTGTTCACGACGATATCGAAAGTTGGCAGGCTTTCGAATGCCGATGTAACGGCGCCATCATCGCTGACATCCAGCGGCACGGCCTGCGCCGACCCGCTGGCGGCCTCAATCGCTTCGACCAGATTGGACAATCGCTCGGCCCGCCGCGCGGCAACGACCACATGGGCGCCAGATGCGGCGAGTACTTTTGCAAAATGTTCCCCGAAGCCCGATGAGGCCCCGGTTACCAGTGCGGTCTTGCCGCTCAGGTCTGCTGAAATCATGATTGTCTCCTCCGAGAATGAGGATTGCGCCGCTGATCGAAAAAAGCAAACGCCCGCAGCCATTTATGGCTGCGGGCGCAGGTGTTCTGGCTAGGTCCGAAGACCTTATTCAACGATTGCGGTGATCGTCGCCGTTCCGGTTGTGCCGATTGTAGACGTGTAGGTCATACTGTCGCCCACGGCAGGTGGTGCGTCCATCACGGCGTCAAATGTGACGCAGATATCTCCTTCAGGCATGGACCCACACAGGGTCGCAGCCGCTGCATCGAATGTGTAAGTGCCGGTGGTGCCGTCAGGCGCGGTGGCCGTACCGCCAGCGCCGGTGCCATCATCTTCGAATACCCAGGTCTGGGTGCCCTCGTCTTCAGTGAAATCGACAGTCGTTGTGAGCGCCAGGGCTGGCAAGGTGAACAGGGCTGCAGAAGCAGCGAGTGTGATCAGGCGTTTCATGTGGTGCATCTCCCAAAAAAAGTCAGGTTCGGCGCGGTAAGCTAACACGCGATCCACGCTCAGGTGGCTGATCAGCCAAGACCATATCCACCGGCGCGGACCTTACATGCAGTGCGAAGGTCGTCCAGTAAAGATTCCCGTCATGGGCGAACCTTCAGACAAAAAAAGCGCCCTGAAGCCAGATGGCCACAGGGCGCTTGATAGTCACTTGGGTGATGGGGCCCGGTTTAGTCGTCGACGTCGGTCACCGTGACGGTGCCATGGGCACCGCCGAACACATACTCAGAGGAATCGCCCTCACTTGGGCGGCTCAGGGAGCGGGTGAGCGAGACGCAGCTGCCAGAGAAGCAGAAGCTCTTGCCGTTTGCGGCAATCGTCACGTTCCCACCCTGGCCCAGGGAGTTCGAATACTCGTCCTCGTCGATCCAGTAGGTGACCGTTTCACCGTCAGTATCGATGAATTGAAGGGTGAATTCATCGTCGTCGGCAACAGCCGGTGCGGCCAGACCGAGGGCGAAAACAGAGGCAATAAGAAGCTTGCGCATGGGGTGTCTCCCGAAAGACAATTTGCTCGTTTTCGGCAGCTTGCGGCCGCCGGTTCATGGGCAATCATCCTCCAGGGGCTTTAAGATGCGGTTAGGAAATTTCGACGGGTTTTTGCAATCTGCGTTTTGTCTGGTGACTGTCGGAGTCGTCGCCAGCCACTTTCTGGCCGCGCATGTAGTGGCGCTGCCAGCGCTCTTTCATTGCATTCTCTTCGCCCTTGCCGA
This sequence comes from Pseudomonadota bacterium, assembly GCA_039815055.1. GTDB lineage: Bacteria > Pseudomonadota > Alphaproteobacteria > Caulobacterales > Hyphomonadaceae > UBA5336. The sequence goes on from JBCCAA010000025.1 coordinate 22,266, forward strand.
GCCGGGCATTGAAATCAGACCGGCTGTCGCGCCAGGCTTCATATTCCTCAACCAGGTCCGGATTGGATGATAGCATGCGCAATTTCGGCTCAATCTTTTCCAGTCGGCCATGTTCCATCATCGTGATGAAACAGAACGGCTCGCCCTTGCGAAAGATCACTTCGCCGGGCCGGGTCATCTGCCAGTTCATCGTGAACGGAAAGGGCAGCCAGTCAGTCTCGATCAGGCCTGTGAGGGGGGCGATGCCATCCTTGAAGAAGTTCGGTGCGCCGGTTGCCCACACGCCCCAGCCTGGCGGAGTGCGGAACAGGTGGCCGGTGTGGAAGGTAACGATACCGCGGCGGAAATGGCTGTCGGCAAAGCTTGCCAGCGCGTTCGGATCGCCCGTCGTGAACAGCTTGATGTCGCTTTCCATTGGCCCGCCATCCCAGACGATTTTCACATCGATCGGGCAGAGGATTTCCCAGCCCGTGGAGTTGGCCATGGTGAGCGGCAGGCACCGATAGGGGTGGCGGTCGGGGAACGCATCCATCCATTCGCGCTGTGAGCGGGCCGGGATGATTTCCGGTGCCACCTCGTAGATTTTGTAGCAATCGAGCTGCATCGACCGATTCCCTTCTTGACGATCTGCATCCTGATTGCCGAAACGGGTCCATGATCACAAGCCCCGATGACCTGTTTGCCTTGCTGGACGCGCGCGGTATTGCTCACACCACCCACTGGCACGAGGCCACGTTTACCGTGGCTGATGGGCGCGACCTCAAGGCCGCCATGCCCGGCGGGCACACCAAGAACCTGTTCATGACCAACAAGGATGGCGATCTCATCCTCATTTCAGCCCATGCCGACAGCGATTTGCCGCTGAACAAGCTGCACCGCGCGCTCGGCGTCAAACGGCTGAGCTTTGGCAAACCGGAGCTGATGGAAGCCACACTTGGCGTCACACCCGGCTCTGTGACGGCCTTCGCGCTGGTCAATGATCCGGGCGCGACAGTGCGTTTCGTCGTTGATGCCGCACTGATGGCGCATGACCCAGTCAACTTTCACCCGCTCATCAATACAGGCACGACGGCCATTGCCCGCGCCGATTTCGAGCGCTTTGTCGCAGCGACCGGACGCGCTCTCGACGTGCTGGACTTTACGGAGCTGGAGTAGGGCGGCCTAAACCGCAGCCATAACGCTTTCGAAGACGCCTCGCCCATCGGCGCCGCCCTCATGGCCGCCAATGGCGCGTTCGGGATGGGGCATCATGCCGAGCGTGCGGCCATTGTCTGAAAGGATACCCGCAATATCGCGGGCTGAGCCGTTGGGGTTGCCGACATAGCGGAAAGCGACGCGGCTTTCGCCTTCAAGCCGGTCCAACGTCTCGTCATCTGCGAAATAGTTGCCGTCATGGTGCGCGATGGGAACCGAGACTGTGGCACCAGCGGGATAGGCGCTTGTGAACGCGCTTTCTGTGCTTTCCGGCTTCAGCTCTTGCGGCTTACAAACAAAGTCGAGCGAGGCATTCCGCATCAACGCTCCGGGCAGAAGGCCCGTCTCGCAAAGCACCTGGAACCCATTACAAATGCCAAGGATGTATCCACCGCGCGCGGCATGGGCTTTCAAGGATGCGATGATCGGCGAATTGCCCGCCATGGCACCGCAACGCAGGTAATCGCCATAGGAAAAGCCTCCGGGCACCAGTACCAGGTCAAGTCCATCCGACAGTGCGGCGTCCTTGTGCCAGACCATGGCAGGCGCCTGGCCGGTCAGGGTTTCAAGCGCGATGGCGGCGTCCCGATCACAATTAGAGCCGGGAAAGACGATGACGGCAGATTTCATGGGCGCTGTTTAAGGCCAGTCGCGGCGGCTGCCTAGTGCGGTTTTGCGTGTCGACCTCGCTGATGATAAGAAAAAATAACGCCTGCGAAACAATGGAGGCCAGAATGGCCAAGAAAGCCTTGCTTACGGTCCTCGCCGCTTTGCCGTTGATCGCGGCCTGCAACACAATTGATGGAATCGGCCAGGATGTGCAGGCCGTCGGAACTGGTGTTTCCAGCGCTGCCAACTATGTGGAACGCCAGATGTTTTCGCCGCGTGGCGATGAGGTGCAGACCGCATCGGTTGTTTATCGCGAACCGTCTGTAACGGTGGGCCAGGCCTGCGATTCAAGCAGAGATCCTGATAGCCGAACGGGACTGCCGCCATGCCCAACCACGAGCCGCATGGTTGTCCAGAACCGCTCCATGTCATCCCAGCCCACACGGACGCAATCGGTTACCACGACGCGCTCATCGGTGACGACAATGGGCACACGCGCATGCGACCCAGGCGGTGAGTTGAAAGGTGATTCAGGCCTTCCACCGTGTCAGATATCGGTCACGACGGCGCGTTAATTTTAGTGGAATTTGTCGACGCTTACTGGCGCAGGGTGAAGCTGATTCCGGCAAAGTCTTCATTGCGCTCGGCCCCGCCATTGCGGTCGCGCCATTCCACTTCGCGGCGGATATAGCTGAGCGAAAGCTGGCCATTGCCGCGCTGCATGGAGATGCCGGCCTGCATGTCACCAACGGTAACCTGGTCGCGAAGGGCCATGGCGCCCGACAGATTGGACATGCCATACTCGCCTGCTTCCCAGACGAGCGCTTCGCCTTCGGTGCCTGCGAATACGTACCAGCTGTCAGCGACGTTATTGGAGCCGCGCTGGTCAAAGTTACGGCCAAGACGAAGCTCGGCGCCGTAGCGGCGGGTCTGGAACTCGCCTTCCTGAACGTAGGTCACGCTGGGCACGATGGCGGCATCAAAAGCAAAGCCTGTCGACTCGCGCGGCGCGCCAAACGCAAACTCAGCGGTAAAGTTGCGATCTTGCTCAACCGGCTGGAGGATGCGGGCTGCGTCGCGGTCGCCTTGAAAGCCCTGCAATGCTTCAGAACCGGACCATTCGATATCCGTAAGTGCGTCTTTGAAATCCAGAGGCGACCTGGATGGAGCAAACCGGTCGAGGAGGGGTTCATTGGCCAGAATTCGCATCCGGCTAGACAGCACTGGTCCTACGCGTTCGCGATCTGCAAAAGTATAGGACGCCCCGGCATAAGCCTGTGTCGCATCATTTGTATACGAGCCAAGCGCGCTGTCATTGAACGCGCCGTTGGTTGCCAAAAGCACGCCCTCGCTGGCCGGCGCAGCTTCTACAAAGTTCGCGTGATCGGCCAGGTAGTCAGGCGCGGTAGCAGCGCCGACGCACCCCTGGCACGCCATCATGGCAAGACTGGTTGTGGCAAGCATGGTCTTTATCCCCAGACTCTGCATTAGCGCTGCTCCTGCTCTACTCTCCCGCCAATCGTCGCAGCCCGTGATTAAGCTAGCATAAAGACGTTTGACCCGTGAACAAGTTTCTCAGCTGCGAAAATTAAAATTACGCTATGCAACATTCATGTACGATTATTGAAATAGTACGATGAAAATCTGTCAATTTTAAGAAAAATAGCGCCGAATTTGGCGCTATTTCCCTGTTAAGGTCTTTGGTTATTTCCGCCGCTGTGTTGTTGCAGCGACAGGTCTCACTGGCAGGCCAGACATTCCTCATAATCGGTCTGCGGCGTCTCCAAAGTGCTCTCGGCGGCCTTCTCTGACCCTGCAAATGAAGCCCGTTGAACCGATTTGGAACGGCAATAGTACAGAGATTTCAGGCCCTTCTCCCAGGCTGACCAGTGCAGCATATGCAAATCCCATTTGGAAATGTCGCCCGGCAGGAACAGGTTCAGGGATTGTGACTGGCAGATATAAGGCGTGCGATCGGCCGCCAATTCGATGATCCAGCGCTGGTCAATCTCGAAGGCCGTGCGGAAGGTTTCCTTCTCCCGGTCATCCAGACACTCAAGATGTTGAACCGAACCCTCATGTTCCAGGATCGAAGTCCACACCGTATCTGTGTTCTGTCCCTTTTCCTCTAGCAGGCTCTCCAATTGACGGTTCTTCACCGTGAAACTGCCCGACAGGGTCTTGTGGGTGTAGATATTGGCAGGGATCGGCTCAATGCCGGCCGATGTGCCACCGCAGATGATCGAGATCGATGCCGTCGGCGCAACGGCCATCTTGTGGGAGAAGCGCGCCATCATGCCAGCGTCGCGCGCGTCCTCACACGGCCCGCGCTCTTTGGCGAGTTTTACCGAAGCGGCATCGGCGCCCTTTCGAATGTGCTTGAACATGGCATTGTTCCAGGCCTTGGCCGCTGCACTCTCAATCGGTGCACCCTGGGCCTGCAGGAAGCTGTGGAAGCCCATGAGTCCCAGCCCGACCGAGCGCTCGCGCTTGGCCGAATACACAGCGCGGGACATCTCATCCGGTGCGCGATCAATGAAATCGCTGAGCACGTTGTCGAGGAAGCGGAAGATGTCCTCCAGGAAACGTTCATCGCCCTTCCACTCCATGAACTTCTCGGCGTTCAGGGATGACAGGCAGCATACAGCCGTTCGGTCCACGCCGCGATGATCCACGCCGGTGGGCAATGTGATCTCCGAGCAGAGATTGGACTGGGTAACCGTCATGCCCAATTGGCGCTGGTGCGCCGGCATCGCGTTGTTCACCGTGTCTGTGAACAAAAGATAGGGCTCACCGGTCTGGATGCGCAGTTCGAGGATCTTCTGCCACAATTTGCGAGCATTGACCGTGCGGATCACTTCGTCGGATTTCGGGCTTCGCAAGCCATACTCTTCGTCCTTGCGCACCGCTTCCATGAAATCATCGGTGATATTGATGCCATGGTGCAGGTTCAGAGACTTTCGATTGAAGTCGCCTGAGGCTTTTCGGATTTCCAGGAACTCTTCGATTTCGGGGTGGTGCACATCCAGGTAGCACGCTGCCGAGCCACGGCGCAGGCTGCCCTGGCTGATCGCAAGGGTCAGGCTGTCCATCACGCGGATGAAGGGAATGATCCCCGACGTCTGGCCGTTGTGTCCGACCTTCTCACCGATCGAGCGGACATGGCCCCAATAGGTGCCGATGCCGCCGCCATTCGATGCGAGCCAGACATTCTCGTTCCAGGTCTCAACGATGTCATCGAGCGAATCGCCAACCTGGTTCAGGAAGCAGGAGATCGGCAGGCCGCGGTCGGCCCCGCCATTTGACAACACCGGGGTCGCCGGCATGAACCAAAGGTTCGACATGTAGTCATACAGGCGCTGGGCGTGGTCCTGGTCGTCGGCATAGGCCGAGGCGACGCGGGCAAACATGTCCTGGTACGACTCGCCGACGAGCAGGTAGCGGTCTTTCAACGTCACCTTGCCGAACTCGGTCAGAAGGGCGTCACGCGAATCATCGGTCTTGATCGTGAACTGCTCCACCAGGTGCAGATCGGGACCCTGCTCACGCTTAGGTTTTCCCCGGCGGGGCTTGGCGTTTTGCTGAGTTGTTGCTGCACTTGACGCGGACATTTATCGACCTTCCATCCTGCTTATACATATAGGAAGGGAGACCCAAAACCGCCATATGCGGTGCCAAATCACCCCTCAGCCACAAGATATAGTGGCAGCTTGGTTAATCAGAGGTCAACGTCGAAATTGGTCCGCACCCCGATATTTCCGGTGGAAAACATCTTATCAGAAGGTTAACGCCCCGTCGCCATTGGGGATGCGGCGGGACCCGATGAGAACAAACTAGTTTTGCAGAAGATTTTGACGGGCGAGCCCGCGCACTCAGATCAGAATCTGGACTTCAATATCTCGGCCAGGTCGGTCTTTTCCCAACTGAACTCACCGTTTGGTCCGGGTGTGCGCCCAAAGTGCCCGTAGGCGGCGGTGATTCCATAGATCGGCGCAGACAGCCCCAAATGCTCACGAATGCCGCGGGGCGTCAGGGAGAATACATCCCGCAACGCTTCTGCGATCTGACGCTCATCCGCCTTGCCGGTCTCGAATGTGTCCACATAGATCGACAGGGGCTCCGGATATCCGATGGCGTAAGAGACCTGGATTTCGCAGCGGTCGGCGAGCCCGGCAGCGACCACATTCTTGGCCAGGTACCTGGTCGCATAGGCCGCTGAACGGTCTACTTTTGATGGATCCTTGCCCGAAAAGGCCCCGCCACCGTGGCGCGCTGCGCCGCCATAGGTGTCGACGATGATCTTGCGTCCGGTTAGCCCTGCGTCTCCGTCGGGTCCGCCTATGACGAACTTACCCGTGGGGTTGATGAAGAACTTACTCTCTTCGGGAAACCAGCCGGCGGGCAATACATCGGCCACAATCGGGCGTATCAACTCTCGCAACGTATCCTGGCTGACACTTTCTGTGTGCTGGGTGGACACCACCACCGCGTTTACGCCAACCGGGCGTCCGTTTTCATATTGCAGGGTGACCTGGCTCTTGGCGTCGGGTTCGAATTCCGGTCGCTCGCCGGAATGGCGCAGCTCGGCCATGCGTTGCAGGATCTGGTGGCTGTAGACGAGCGTTGCCGGCATCATTTCGGGCGTTTCATTGGTGGCGTAGCCGAACATTATGCCCTGGTCGCCGGCGCCTTCTTCCTTGAACAGGCCTTGCCCCGCCTCAACGCCCTGGGCGATCTCCGCAGACTGGCCATGGACGTAACATGCCACGTCCATGTGCTTCCAATGGAAGCCATCCTGTTCATAGCCAATCCGTTTCACCACATCTCGGGCGGTCTGGACCATCTCATCATCGGTGATAAGCGCGCCATTGTTGGTGCGCACTTCTCCGGCCAGGACCACACGGTTGGTGGTGCTCATGGTCTCCACGGCGACCCGCGAGCTGGGATCGCGCGACAAGAACAGGTCAACAATCGCGTCAGAGATCTGGTCGGCGACCTTGTCCGGATGGCCCTCAGAGACGCTTTCGCTGGTGAATTCGTAGTGGTTCAGCATGATGGCCTTATCTGATCTGCGTATCGCGGTTTGGTTATCGGCCAGATAGTGCGCTGGCAAGCCACTGGAACGGTCAGGTCAGGATCACAGTGCGGTGACCGGCCAGGAAGACGCGGCGTTCGGCATGGGCGCGCACCGCTCTCATCAGCGCCTGGGCTTCCAGGTGACGGCCAATCTGGATCATGTCACCTGGCCCGTGCGTGTGATCGACGGGTTCAGCAACCTGAGTGATGATCGGTCCTTCATCGAGGTCTGCGGTAACGTAATGTGCCGTCGCGCCGATCATTTTGACGCCGCGCTCATGGGCCTGATGATAGGGCCGCGCGCCCTTGAAGCTTGGCAGGAAAGAGTGGTGGATGTTGATGCATCGCCGCTCCAGCTGCCTGCAGGCCGAATTCGACAGCACCTGCATGTAGCGGGCAAGCACCACCAATTGCGCGTCGGTTTCGTCCATCAACTCGAACAATCGTGTCTCGGCGGCAGCCTTGGTCTCAGCGCTCACGGGCACCTGATGGTAGGGCAGGCCCCAATGCGACAGTTCCGGCCCCAATGTGTGATGATTCGACACCACCCCCACCGGATCAATGGCCAGCTCACCGGACCGCGCTCCAGCCAGAATCGCATTTGCGCAGTGTGCCGATTTCGAAACCAGAATGAGCGTTTTGACCTTTTCATCCTCCGGCCAGATATCCACTGTGGCGTTCAGGGATGAGGCTGTTTTGGCAAACCGGTGGCGAAAGGCTTCCAGATCGAATTCTGCGCCCGTGGGATGGAAGACAAGTCGGGAAAAGAACTGGCCGGTCGCCTCATCGCCAAAACTGCGCGAGCGGGCAATGAAGCACGCCTCATCTTCCATGAAGCGCGAAATCGCCGCGATGATGCCTACACCGTCAGGACAAGAAAGGGTGAGAATATAGCTGTCTGTCATGGCGAGCCGGTATAGCGCCAGCCGGCAAAAAGGCGAGGGGTTCAGCGCGCCTCGTAGCCGATTTCGCATCGTCCATCGGGGTTTGGTGCGGCGCCGACAGGGCATCCGTGGCAGTCGGTCGTTCCTGGTTTGCGGAACAGGTCTCCGGTGCAACTGGGTGGTCCGACAGCCACGGCTGCGGAATACACCCCGCCACCGTCACTGGCCTGCATCTGGCAGGCCTTATCGGACTCGATGGGAAAAACCGTGCGCTTCATGCCACGCGCGGTGCAACCGATGCATTGATCGACAAAAACATCGTAGAACGTGCCAACACCCGTATTCTCACAACTGGCTGTATCCCCGGCAAAATAGGACTGTACGAGCTCGCCGCGCGCCACATAGGCATCCCCGGTTTCGCTGGAGTTGATCAAGCCGGGTAGTATCAAGGCGGCAGCAGCGCCCAGCGTCGCCAATGCGGCGATGACAAATACGCCAATCAAAAGGCTACCACGTCGTTTCGGTGGCGCGGTGATCTGATTGCGGGGCGTGGGCGTGGTTTCTGGCGCAGCGTCAGTGTGTTCGGGCTCGGCCGAGACCAGATCCCCGATCCACTGAACCAGCTTGCGCCACTGCAGATGATCAACCCTGCCATCCCATTGGGTGAGGTCTGCCGCCTGAATCAGGCGAAACGAGAGTGGGATATTCGTTGGCTCGAGCAGAACCGGGACGAGTTTGCCTGCTTCCTTGCCGAAATCGGCCTCTGCGCGCACCCAGTCTGACTGCACAGATCGAGGTGTCCACAATACGACAATGGCTTTGGCGCCTGACGCCTCGCGCTCAATCTCGCTGTCCCAGCTGGTGCGGGGCGTGAGATTGTCGTCCCACCAGACCGAAAACCCTTCCGTGCGCAGCCATTCGATCAGGCGTTCGGCCAGCGCCCGGTCTTCCTTCTTGTAGGATACAAAAACATCCGCCATGGCGCGTCCCCGGTTCGGTCGATTGCGAGCTTAACCGGGGACGCGGGAATGGGAAGTGGGCCCTAGTAGCGATAGTGCTCGGGTTTGAACGGTCCGACTTGTTCCACGCCGATATAGTCGGCTTGTTCGCCCGACAGCTCGGTGAGCTTCACGCCCAGCTTGTCGAGGTGAAGCCGCGCCACTTTTTCATCCAGGTGTTTGGGCAGGGTGTAGACCTTGTTCTCATAGGCGTCGCCGTTTTGCCAAAGCTCGATCTGGGCGAGCGTCTGGTTGGTGAACGAAGCAGACATCACAAAGCTCGGATGACCCGTCGCATTGCCGAGATTCACCAGTCGGCCTTCGGACAACAGGATGATTCGCTTGCCATCGGGAAAGGTGATCATATCCACTTGCGGCTTGATGTTGGTCCACTCGAAATTGCGCAACGCTTCGACCTGAATCTCATTGTCGAAGTGGCCGATATTGCAGACGATCGCCATGTCCTTCATCGCGCGCATGTGGTCGACCGTGAGGATGTCCTTGTTGCCGGTCGCGGTGACGAAGATGTCAAACTGCGACGCAGCCTCGTCCATCGTGGTGACTTCATAGCCATCCATTGCCGCTTGCAGCGCGCAAATCGGATCCACTTCAGACACCGCCACGCGAGCGCCAGAGCCCGAAAGCGATGCCGCAGAACCTTTACCCACATCGCCATAGCCGGCGACAAAGGCCTGCTTGCCGGCCATCATGACATCAGTACCGCGGCGGATGGCGTCGACCAGGCTCTCTTTACAGCCGTATTTGTTGTCAAATTTCGACTTGGTGACGCTGTCATTGACGTTGATCGCAGGGAATGCCAGCTCGCCGCGCTCGGCCATCTGGTAGAGGCGCATCACGCCCGTGGTGGTCTCTTCCGAAACGCCCTGGATGCCGGCCTTGGTCTTGGCGAACCAGCCGGGGCTCATGGACATGCGTTCCTTGATCTGGGCGAAAAGGAACTCTTCTTCTTCCGATTTCGGATCGTCCAGCACAGACGGATCGGCCTCGGCTTTTTCGCCCAGCACCAGATAAAGCGTCGCGTCGCCACCATCATCCAGGATCAGGTTCGGCGCCCAGTCATTCGGCCCGTGGAAAATCTTGTCTGCGAAGTCCCAGTATTCCTCCAGCGTCTCGCCCTTGTGGGCAAACACCGGCGTTCCCGCATCGGCGATGGCGGCGGCGGCGTGGTCCTGCGTTGAATAGATGTTGCAGCTGGCCCAGCGCACTTCGGCGCCGAGCGCTTCCAGCGTCTGGATCAGCACGGCGGTCTGGATTGTCATGTGGAGCGAACCGGCAATCCGCGCGCCTTTGAGCGGCTGGGTCGGGCCAAACTCCTCTCGCGCTGCCATCAGGCCAGGCATCTCGGTTTCGGCAATGGCGATTTCCTTGCGTCCAAACTCGGCAAGGGCAATGTCGGCGACGGCGTAGTCGGACATATCAAAGTTCCTTTATATGATCTTGTGTCTTGGCGCGGGCCTAACAGATGTAGTCTGCTGGCGAAAGAGGGGGAGGGAGAATGTCTGGTCCTTCCAATCTGTCACCTGATGACCGATAGAGAGCGCAGAGCGGAAGATGGGGGCATCTATGCAGGGATTGGGTGTTGCGCTGGCGGTGTTGATTGTGGCGCCGAATGCGCTGGCAGACGAGCCATTTCGCTTCGAAGACGCCGTGAACGCGCCGGACTGGCTGACCCTCGAGGGGGAGACCCGGGTGCGCTACGAGACCTTGGGGGGACAATTCCGCGCGGGCCGTGAGGGTGGTGACCAGCTGCTTTTGTTTCGCAGCCTGCTTTTGGCTGAGGCCGATACGGGGCCAGTGGCGTTCGGGATCGAGCTGCAGGACAGCCGGACCTATTTGGGCGATGATGGCACGCCGCTTGGCTCCTCCATCGCCAATCCATTGGATGTCCTGCAGGCGTATGCGCGGTTTGATGCACTTCCCGGACTGCTCGGCGACCGCTCTAACAGCCAGCTGACGCTGGGACGACAAACGGTCTCCATCGGTTCCAAACGCCAGATTGAGCGGGTGGACTTTGCCAACGTCATCAAATCCTACACCGGCGCGAACTTCGCCACGACCAATGCCCGCGGCGACGAGCTGCATGCGATCTATGTCGTGCCCACGGCGCGCTTTCCCAACACTCGGCCGGAACTCGACGACAATGAACTGTCGGGCGATGAGGAACAGTGGGAGCGCCGCATTTTCGGTGTTCACTATCGCCGCGCAGATATCCTGCCAAACAGCGCGCCAGGCCTTTGGGGCGAGGTGTTCGTCTATGGACTGGAAGAACGCGACAGCCGCGACTTTCAAACGCCCGACCGGTCTTATGTGGCGCCAGGCTTTCGGCTCTACCGCAAGCCCGTTATTGGCCAATGGGACGTCGACCTGGAGGGCGCTCTGCGACAGGGCTCGCGCTATGCCACCAGCGACCCGGCAGACACCCAGAGCCTGGAGGTCAACGCGTCCATGCTCCATGCCGAGTTGGGCTACACATTCGATGCGCCCTGGCAGCCGCGGCTGGCGTTCGAATACTATTGGGCCAGCGGCGATGACGACCCGAACGACCTCAATTTCGACCAGCATGAACGCCTTTTCGGCTCGCGCCGCTCAGATCTCAACAACACCTCGATCCACGGCCCGTTGACGCCGGCCAACCTGAATGCGCCGGGGTTTCGCGTCGAAGTGAAACCCAATGAGCGCTGGGATGGACGGTTCTATTACCACGCAGCCCACTTGGCCTCAGACACCGACAGCTGGGTGATTGCCGGGCTGCGCGACCCGTCCGGTCAGTCAGGCAGCTTCATTGGTCATACGCTGGATGCGCGCGCACGCTATTGGGTCGTGCCGGACAGTCTGCGATTTGAAATCGGTGCATCGGCGCTGGTGTTCGGTGAATTTGCGCAGGATGTTCCCGGCGGTCCCGGGGATGATGCCACCGTATTCGGGTATACCATGCTGACATTGAGTTTTTAAAGATCCCGCCAGCGCGTATCGACACCGAGGTCGCCGAGCACATCATCCCAGAAATCGCGCAACTCTCCGCGTTGCTGGTCGGCGCGGCCTTTGCGCGGGATCAGGCGAACTTCCATATTCACACCGTCCAGCTCGTCGCCGAACCGGTTCTCCACCATCTCCGAAATGTCGGCACTTTCCGGCAGGGGTGCGGAGGAATAGGCTGAAAAGATATCGGAATTCTGGAGCATGTCGGAGACGACCACGAGGCGGCGTTCATCCACATCGCGCGAGAAATTCTCGGTCTGGGACAGGCGCGCAATTGCCTCCAGAATGGGGCTGGCTGGCGCTTCCTTGGGCGTCACCAGGTCGTCAAGCACCTCCTGCAAGGGGGCCTCGAAAAGCTCAGCGTAACGCTCTTCAATTTTCTCCGGGTTCTGGAACAGCGGGTTGACCTGGCTGCCGCGGCCCGGATTGCAGAGGGAGAATTCGCCGCGCGGATTAAACTCGCCGCGCTCATCCAGCTCAAACAGGGTTAGCCGTTCGCCAACGTCCAGGCGATCGCTTTCGCGGCGAATGACGGCGGCAATAAACTCGGCCTCTTCGAAGGAATATTCATCTGTCTTGTCGAGGATGATCGCGGTATGTGGTGGCGCATCGACGTCTTCAAAACAGAGCGTCATCTCGTCATATTCGGGCGGCTGGATCGACATGATCGCGTAGCCGGCCAGCGCCACAATGGCGATGGCCACGCCGATGTTCATGATGGCCAGGCGCATTTGCTTCTGGCGGCGTCTGCGGCTCATGCGTCTTGCGCTCCGACCCTACCTTTGGACCCGGCGCGGATATACTGGATCACGCGTTCCTCGACATCGAATTCGTCGGCGAGCAGCGTGTCTGCGGTGGTCAACAAGGCCCGGTATTCGGCAACTTCCGCATCCAGCGCTTTTCGGAGGTCAACGCGTTGAGCGGCTGACAGCTTGGTGTCTTCTCCAAGGTCTTCGTGGATCATCTCCACCAGGTCCTCGTAGCTGTCATAATAGTCTTCCAACGCGTATTGCAGGTCCTGGCGGGCTTTTTCGAAGTGACGTGCGGCGTCTGACAGGCCGGGAAAGGAGCTGTCGGCTTTGCGCCCCTCAAAGGCGGCAAGCGCAGAAATGGCAAGGCCGAGGGCAAACAACACCATGGCATCCAGCGAGTGCAGCGCAAACGGCCTGCACATGGCGTTGGTTGCCGCTGAGCCGATCGTCTCGCCCAGATCGGATTCCAGGATCGTGGTGCAGACGTCTGCATCAATGAAGAAGCGCGGGAAGGTGGTCGTCTGAAGTCCTTCCGGAAAGGCAACATTCATCGCCTGCAAGTCGAGGATATTGCGGTAATGCGCCGCCGACAGGTTCACCAGCAACACGATGATCAACCCCATGACAATCGCGAACAGTCCGAAACCCTTGATGTACACGCGGCTGTCGCGCACCTGATAGAAAAACAAGAGCGCGATGCCAGCGATGGCGAAGAGGCTGCACACAATAAAGGGCAGGCCCAAACCGAGTGTCGTTGAGGTGTAGGCCGCGCCCAGCGCGCCGAAGATCGCGAACAATATGGCGATTAGCGCGAGGGAGTCATGCTTGGCTTCGGCCCCGCTTTTCAGCGGTATGGAGACGTGTCGCAGGCCCCAATAGCCGATGATGAAATAGCTGACCGCTACGTTGGCCAGTGAGACGGCGGCGGCCTGAAAAACACCGCCGAACAGGCCAAATTCGCTTTCCTGGGCAAAGAAATAGGCGTTGGCGGCGCTTTCGAAAATCACCAGAAGAAATACGAAAGACAGGCTGAGGAGCCGCACATCCGGGTGGTCAGAAACGTAATGAATGCCCGCGCCGGAATGGCTGCCAAGGCCCGGGGGGCTCTCATCTCCGCTCCGCCGACCGCCGCCCAATTCGCGGAATCGCCAGAAGCTGATCATCGATCGCGTACAGTAATCGGCCTGTAGCATAACCTCGTCCAGCGCCGCGCTTGGGCGTTTGGCATAGTAGGTAATGTCGACGCTGCCGGACGGTTCCGGCGATTGGGACGTGTCGGACATGGGGCAGCGGCCTCTTGTTCGTTACGTTGTCATAACGGGCTGATCTCGGAAACGAAACGGGTTTTTCGCTGTTTCAGCTGTTATTTCCAGACGGTCCCGCTTTTTCACCCGCTTTACGTTCGACGCTGCCGAGGGCTTCGGCCAGGCTGGCGCGGGCGCTTCCGGGCCGTTTTGGGCGCGGTTGCCCGGGCGCCGGCGCCCATCCCGACAGCCACACAACTTCGAAACTTGCGCGGATCCGGCCATCGGGGTCGCTGAATCGCTGCAGGTATAATTCTGCCATGCGCATCAGCACATCCCGGCGCAGCGGCGAGCTTACGGATGCAAACGCCGCGCTTTCACCCATGCCTTTGAGGTCCGCCATCAGGCGCATCGGGTGATCATAACGCACGGTGATGTGATCGACATCGGCAACCGGCAAGGCAAATCCTGCGCGCTGGAGCAGGCCAGCGCAGTCCTGTAGGCCGGGCAGGGGTGAGACGCGCAAACCCGCGCCGCCCGTGATCTCGGTTTCAGCCTCCATGAGGCAGGTGCGCAGTTCCATCAGCGTGCCAGCGCCAAACAGGGCGCCCAGGAACAGGCCATCGGGCTTCAGCAGGCGGTTGATCTGGATCAGCTGGCCCGGAAGATCATTGATCCAGTGCAAGGCAAGCGCGCTGGTGACCAGATCAAACCGGTTCTCCTCAAAGGGCAGGGTTTCGGGATCGCCGCTCAGCGTGCTTTTGCCCGCCGTTTCAGCCATGGCAGGGCTGGTCTCAAAGGCCGTGGTCGCCCCGACCTGGTCGCTGTCTTCCAGCAGCTTGGTCAGCTGGCCGGTATGGGCGCCCAGGTCCAGCGCGTGTGTAAAGCTGTGGGACGTGTCACCGAGCCGCTCAATCAAGTCCCTCGACACGCGGGCTTTGAGAAAGTCATACTCGCCATATGCGCTCGCCGCCCGGTTTTTCCGGGCAATGTGGCGGGCGGTGTTGAACACCTGGGGGATGGCCGGTTTGGACATGCGGCTGGATATGGCACGGCTGGCGCGCCGCGCAATGGACGGCGCCGCCCGGGCAGGGCGCGTCATCTGGCCGCCAAGGTCGCTGGTGACTGGTGAAACCCAAACCATGCCGGGGGTTCCGGCCGCTGATTTCGCCGCGCTGACCTTTCTCACCGGCGCACTATGCGAGCGTTGCGGCCAGCCCATGGAACTTGATGTTGGTGCGGGCCAGGATTGCGCGGCGTGTATCGCCAAACCGCCGCCCTGGGACCGCGCGCGTGCCGCGCTGGTCTATGATGACGTCTCCCGTCGACCGGTTCTGGCCCTGAAACGCGGTGGCCGCCGGGACGGCCTGTCGACGCTGACCGGATGGATGGCCGCCGCGGGCCGCGACATGTTGGACAGCGCGGACGCGTTGGTGCCCGTGCCGCTTCATTACACGCGCTTGGCCAAGCGCGGCTACAATCAAGCCGGATGGTTGGCTGCGGCCTTGTCGCGCCAGGCGAACGTGCCTGTTTGTGTCGATGCCCTGAAGCGGGTGAAAGCCACGCCGAGCCAGGGCGGGCTCAGCGCTTCGGCACGCAAACGGAACGTGGCCGGCGCGTTTGAGGTGCGCAGCCGCAGGTCATCGCGCATCGCGGGCAAGCGCATCATTCTGGTGGATGACGTGCTCACCACCGGCGCCACCCTGTCAGGGTGCGCGCGTGCCTTGAAAAAGGGCGGTGCGGTGCGTGTCGATGTGCTTGTGCTGGCCCGCGTTGTTCGCGAACGCGACGTTTCTATATAACAGGCTGACTGAGATACGGAGTGCCGAGAATGGCCAAGGTTACGATTTACACGCGCGCTTTCTGTCCGTTTTGCACCCGTGCCCTGCGCATGTTGTCAGGCAAGGGCGCTGACTTCACGGAGATCGACGCCGGGATGGACGCTGCCAAACGCGGCGAGATGATCTCCAAATCCGGTGGCGCCCGCACCTATCCGCAGATTTTCGTGGGCGACCTGCATATAGGCGGCTTCGACGATATGAACGCGCTGGATAAACGTGGCCAGTTGGACAAGCTGCTCGAGGCCGCATGATCAGATACGCGCTTGCTTGCCAGTCATGTGACCATGAATTCGAGGCCTGGTTTGCCTCGTCCTCGGCCTATGACGACCAGGCCGCGCGGGGCTTGGTCAGCTGCCCGGACTGTGGCGGCACCGAAGTTGGCAAGCAGATCATGGCGCCATCGGTGGCCGGGACGCGGAAAACCAGCCCGGAAGAGGCGTTCAAGGCGTTTGCTGCAAAGGCCCGCAAACATGTGGCAGATACCCATGACTACGTCGGTGAAGGCTTCGCCGATGAGGCCCGCGCCATGCACTATGGCGAGACAGAGACGCGGCCCATCTGGGGCAAATCCTCGGTGCAGGACGCCAAGGCGCTGGCCGATGAGGGCGTGCCTGCCTTGCCACTACCGGAACAGTTTGCGCCGCCTGAACCGAAGCCGGAGAAAGATGATCTGAATTAGCCGGACTGCGCGCCTGTGACCGCTTGACCCGACATCGGGTGCGGGGCAGTACGCGCTCAAACTATGCCTCAAAGATCAGCGAGACGACCTATGGCCAGTGACTATACCCGCGGCGAAATGGACATCACCGACCAGGAAAACACCTGGAACGGATTCATGACGGCGTCTGTCTGGGGCAGCGCGATCACAGCGGTAGTCCTGACCTATGTCACGCTGACCCTGGCGATTGGCATGAACTGGATGATTGCGCTGGGCATTTGCGCTATACTGGCCGTTGCAGGTGGAATGTTCATGGGCATGGGCGGCGCCTGGATTGGCGCTGTTGTCGCCATGACCGGAGTTGCCATCGTGGTTCAGATTTTCATTGGCCTGTTCAACGCCCTGCTTTAGGGCTCAGGCCTCGTCTGATTGACGCACTGAACCGCTTATTGCGCACGTGCTGCACACTTTCACCGTAGGATCGTTGCACAAGCGCTGTACTGAAATTGGCGCACCGCAGCTTCGGCAATAGCCAAATTCGCCATTGTCCAGCCGTTCCAATGCCTCTTCGATATCCCGCAGGGACTTCTCATCGCGGCAGCCATCGCCGGGGAGGTTGGGGCCGATGTCGAATTTCACAGATAGAGCGTGCGCGCCAATCAAACGATTGGCAAGAACTTGTTTGTAACTACATGGTGGATTTATCGACTTACATTAAACACCGTTCATTGGAGAACCATTCTGTGTCTCAATCCCCCCTTGTTTTGACCGATGCCACCAAGCGGTTTGGCGCGTTCACTGCGGTGAAGAAGCTGAGCTTTGAGGTGCCCCAGGGTGCCATTGTCGGCTTCCTTGGCCCAAATGGAGCGGGCAAATCGACCAGTTTGCGCATGGCGCTCGGGATCATGACACCCGATGATGGATCTGTGTCACTGTTCGGCAGTCGCCCGCGCCTCGAGGGCCTGCGCCGGGTCGGCTTTCTTCCCGAAGAACGCGGCCTCTACAAGAAAATGACCGCGCGCAACACCATCGCCTATTTCGCCCGGCTGAAAGGCCTGTCGTCCAGTCGCGCACATGCCCGGGCCGACGACTTGCTTGAGACAGCAGGCCTTGGCGAGTTTGCCCGCTCGAAAGTCTCGAAACTGTCCAAAGGGATGGCCCAGAAGGTCCAGATCCTGTCCACCCTGGCCCATGAACCTGATTTCCTGATTCTTGACGAGCCGTTTTCCGGTCTCGATCCGGTCAATCAGCAAAGCCTTGAAGATGTCATCCGCGCCGAGCATGCCCGCGGCGCCACCATCCTGTTTTCAACCCACGTCATGGAGCATGCCGAACGCTTGTGCGACTCCATCGTCATGATGGCACGGGGGCGAAAGGTGTTCGATGGCACGCTGGATGAAGCCTATGGCGCGCTGGGACGACGGGCCAGAATCGCTGTCACGCCAGGGTTTGACCTCGGAACGCCGCTGGCCGGTGCCGGCTTTCAGTCCCAGAGTGAGGGCGAGAAAGACGGCAATGACTGGTGGGCTATCACGCTGCCGGTTGGCCGCGATGCGCAGGATGCACTTCGCGCGGCGATTGACAGCGGTGCGCCGATTTCCGGTTTTGCACCTGAAGAAGCGCGTCTGCGCGATGTGTTTGTGTCTCTGGTGGCCGAGGCGGAATTGCCTGCGCCCCAGCCCGCCGCGATGGAAGGGGTGCAATAGGATGTTGAGATCAATCTATCTCGTCGCCCGCCGGGATTATCTCGGCTACGTCACCGCCTGGGGGTTCTGGCTCGGTCTGATGATCACGCCGGTCCTGTTTGGCATCGGCCTGGTCGCCCCCAGCCTTGCGGCCAGTTCCGCGCCGGTGCGCCACTTTACGGTCATCGACAATACCGGCGCCTACACCGCTGTCATCGAAAAAGAGATGGAGCGCCGAGCGGTGAATCTTGCCCGAGGCGTGGTTGAGGCCTCGGAGCTGATTTCCAGCGATGAAGACGCGGTTGATCGGTTTGATGCCGAAATCGAAGCGGGCGCAGACCCGCAGGATGCGCTGGAGGCTGCCTTGCCAGGCATGGCTGACCGGCTGCAATTGCCGCAGGATGATTTCCGACTGGTCGATCCGCCGGCCGAGACGATTGAAGGCCTCCGCCCCTGGCTCAATGGGGATCGCATGTTGGACACCGGACGCGGCTCGGCGCCCCTGTTCGCTGCGATCGTCTACACGCCTGATGGCATCGAATATTGGTCGAAAAGCGTGAATTTCTCCGGTATTCAGTCTCTGGCGCGCCGTTCGGCACGGGCTCTGGCACAAGACCAGGTGTTCTCGGCCAACAGCGTTCCTGACACCGTGCTGGACCAGATCGACAGTCGAACCCTCGACGTGATCGACAAGAAACTAAACGAAGATGGCACCGGCGGATCTGAAGTGACTCTGGCGGATCGCGCGCGCGCGCGGCGACTGTCGCAGGACGCGCCGCCGCAGAGCCAGCGAGAGATCCTACTCAAGCTGTACGAGTCCTGCTCCATCGACGAGAACGGCACGCTGCAGCTGGACCTGCCGGGCTTGCCGCGCACGTCCAGTGTCCAGCGCATGACGGACGCCACGTCTCACGCCTCCAGCAGTCCGTCCTTGGCGCCGCGGCTCAGTGCCGCGGCCTCCGTTGGACCTCGCCTCAGCTCCCCCGCGCGACCCGCGCCGGTGCTGAGCGCCCGTCGCAGCTTCCGCGACGACTCCATGACGGCGTCACCGAGAAGATCGGCGAGCGCGTCCGCCACCTCGGACCGCGCCTTGCCGCGCTCCTGGGACGTGTCGAC